>CACWWM010000056.1 GCA_902764565.1 uncultured Eubacteriales bacterium | reverse complement strand
CATTTCCTCCGCCCGTTCCTCCGTATATTCCAGGTTGGCCATGATGCAGTCGATATCTCCCGCGATGGCCGCGGAAAAGATCGCGCCGTAATCGTACACCTTGAATTCCACATCCGCCCCCAGCCAGGCGGCGAAACGATAGGCCAGTTCGATATCGTAGCCGTTCAGCTCTTTTCCCGCATAGTAGCTGTAGGGCGGCACGATGCCGGAAGCGCCCACGGTAAGATGAACTGAGGGGTTTTCCGCCCGGGGGATGTCCGGCATGGTTTCATCGGCCCGGACGACCCAGCGGTCGAACATATCGTCCAGGGTGCCGTCCGCCCGCAGCTCCGCGATAAACCGGTTGATTTTGCCGGTCAGATCGGGGATTTTGGAAACCGGCGAAATGCCCACGGCAATCTTCATCGTTTCGTTCAGGGTCTCCTCCAGCAGATGAACGCCCTTCTGCCCGTTATCGATGGACATCTCCATCTGCCGTCGGTCATAGGCGAAGGCGTCGATCTTGCCCTGGGCCACGGCTGTATACCCCATGAATTTATCGTTGAATTGGCTGACTGTCGCCAAGGGCAGCTCTTTTTTCAGAATCAGTTCGGCAACGTTGCCCTGGCTTACGCCAATGGTGATCCCGGTCGCATTCAACTGCTCCAGGCTGGTGAGGGCGCTTTCCGCGCAGGCAGCGCCTGACCACAGCAGCAGGAACAGCAGAACGCACAGAACTCCTTTTTTCATGGAAGACACCCTCTCTGTTTTGTGATTGTTTATTCGACATGGTTTCTGAACGCTGTTTTCGACAAACCATCCTGGTTTTCCTGCCAGCGGGGATCAGGCGGTTTATTCCAGAAACTGATCTCGAAGCGCTTTTTCTTCATAGAAAAGCCACCTCGGTCATCGTATGCGTGTTCATGCCATGAAAGCCGGGGAAATCGCCCGCGAAAGGGACAGGCGGGTGATTCCCCCGGCTTCGCAATGGCCTGCTTGGGGCTGCTTTATTTCCTGATATGGTGGATGAGATTGATGGAGAAGCCGGAGGGCGCGATCATCAGGGTGGATTTGGAGGTCCGGGTTTCGACAATGCGGTCGCCGTAGTAGTTCCTGAATCCCCTGGAGAGCAGCAGTTGATAGGCTTCATCGAAATCGTCCACATTCATGCGGATGGTGGGTACATCCTTATTAAGCGGTACGTCCGGCTGGGAAACGTCCACATAAAAGCCATTGGCGTCTTTCATCCGAATACCTTCCACGTTCAGTTCTCCGATGCCTTCCTGATCGTGGCGTTTTTCAAAGCCTAATTATTCAAACAGCTGAACGATGGGCGCGGCGTCCTTGGTGATGATCTGCGGGTTAAAGGTGGTGATCTTCATAATATTTCCCTCCAGAAAAATGATGTTTGTTTTGTTTATTTCTTTAAAACGTGAAGAAATCCTTTTGTGAATCACTGAACCGCGGCGCTTGCGTCCTTTTCCACGCCATCCCCGTAAATGGTGGCGAAATCGTCCCGCATGGAGATGGTGCCGATGCCCTGCGCGCTGTAGCCCGCGATCTTGGCCTGGGCGCTTTCATAATCGCCCCATTCCCGCGCTTCGTCGTCCGCCAGGACGATATAGGAAAGAGCGGGGTAGGGATTGTCCGTCACCGTATATACGCACATGGCCACGTCCCCGGAGCTGTTGCCGAAAGCCAGCACCGGCTGTTGGCCGATTTCCCGCACGATGGCGTCCACCTTGGACATTTTGGCGTTCTCGCCGTAATAGGTGCCGTCGAACACCACCTTGTCCGTGCTTTTGAAGGTGTAATCCCCGTCGGCGGAATCGCCCTGGCCCGTGGCGGTGCAGCCGTATTCCGTGCCGATGACGTAAGCGGGGGCAATGTCCAGCGTATCCTTCACGATGGCGCGGACGATGTTGCGCTCGGTGGCGGTGACGATATAGATGGTGAAATCATTGTCCCGCAGATAGTTCAAAAGCTCCACCATGGGCAGGTAGAACGCTTCGCCCCGGGTCATGCCCGTGAAGCCCTCCGCTTCGGAATCCATGAAGCCCTTCACGTACTCCCCAAGCTCGGCGGGGGTCATGCCCGCGTAGGCAAGGGCGGCGGCGGCAGCCTGCCGGGTGCTGATGCCCGAGGGCTTTTCCTGCCATTTGGTGTCCACGATCTCCCGGGCAACGGCCAGCACGTCCTCTGTGGGTGTGTAATCGGGATTGTTCAGGGCAAAGTCCACGAACACCATGTATTCAAAGCACCGGGGATAGGTTTCGCACATGAGGGTGCCGTCCAAATCGAACACGGCGATGCGGTCCGCAACGGGGATGTAGCTTTCACTGGTTTCATCCGTAATGGCGGCGATATAATCCATGAGCGCGGCTTTGGGTTCCACGCCCGCGCTCCAGGAGGGCAGCTTCAAATAGGCTTCGTCGACGATGTATTGGAAAATGGACAAAGCCGTTTTGTAGTCCATATAATCGTCCTTGTTCGCCGCGCCGTCTAAATTTTTCACCAGAGCGGCTTCGGGGTGGAACTGGAGGCCCACGGCAAAGGTCTTATCGGTTCGCTCCAGCGCTTCAATCATGGGAACGCCGTTCGTTTCCGTGTAACCGGTCACGGTGAGCCGGGTATAGTCCACATTCTTCACCGCCTGGTGATGCCAGGAGGGACAGCCGGTGAGGGTATCTGTGCCCACGATGTCAGAAAGCCGGGACCCCTTCGCCACCTGCACGGTATGGGGCGCGTAATCCCGGTAGCTTTCGGGAGTTGCTTTCCGGTTGCGGTGGGTGTAGTCATATGCCATGCCCTGATTTTCAAACCAGGTGGGAATGTCCTGAATGACTTCCCCGCCGGAGATCACGCCCAGCATCTGCGCGCCCCGGCAGAAACCCATGAGGGGAATATCGTTGTCCAGGCAGTAAGCCATGGTCAGATAATCGGATACGTCCCGTTCCGCGTTGTAGTCGATTTCCGCCTCGATGCCGTGCCATTCCTCGGGGGTATAGTACAGGGTGGGGCTGATGTCCTCGCCGCCGGTAAACAGCACGATGCTCACGCCCATTACAGCCTCCGGGGCGTTGGAGCCGCGCCAGGTATTGCATTTTACATACTTGGCGGCGGTTTCGTCCAGCATGCCGATCTCGGTTTTGCCGCTTGTCAGGCGGCCTTCCGCATCGTAGCATAAATCAGCCGAGAACACCTGATCCAGCATCACCCATTCGCCGCCCGCCGCTTCCACGGCGCGGCACACGTTGGTAAAGAACTCCGAATCCGTATCGGCCCGCCAGGCGATGCCCACCACGGTTTTTTGAGACGCCTCGGCCAGCGAAACGCCGCAGACGCTCACCAGCAGAACGAAACCCAAAAGCAGCGCGAAAACCTTTTTCATTTTCCTGATCCTCCTGTTTTTTGTAAATTGACCGTTCTTGTTTATTTCCCGCCATAGTAATCCATGGTGATTTCATTTTCTTCAATCAGCACCGTATTCTGGTTCAGGGCTTTAATGACATCATCCGCCGCCTTATATACCGTTGCCTTGTCAGCACCGTCGAAAAAACAGACCAGTGTGTATTCATGGGTAACGGTGCCGGTTTCGTCCGTCCACGCGCCGATGGCGTCCTGGAGGGTATAGCCCTCAAAGTATTTAAGGCACACGGTATCCACGATGTTCCGGGCTTCCTCCTGGGTCATTTCCATCTTATAGGTGTCCTTATCGTTGGTGCCCACGTACAGGACGTATTGGACGCTTTTGCCCGTGTCCGCTTTGGGCGCGTTTGCCGCGTTGATATGCGTCAGCAGCAGCCCGGCGCATACCGCCGAGCAGCACAGGCTGACGATGGAAATGATGACCGCGATGATTGTTCCGTTTTTCTTCATGGTGATTTCCTCCTTATTGATCCAAATACGCCAGCATACGATCCTGCACGTTCTTTTCAAGATTCCGATATACAGCATATTTCTGGCAATCTCGTATTGTTTTGGTGTCAGGCGTTCAAGCCGGGAAACCTGAATAGCTCGTAGTAAGTTTGTACGATTCATTCCCTCATCCGCATCAGCTTGGCCAGCGTGGATTCTCCAAAAGAATATTGGCTCATGTATTCCCCATGGAAGGACTGCTTTCCCTCCGGGCTGCCCGACAAATAATGAAAATAATCGCAGTCCAGCAGGGAAGGATTGACTCCCAGCATTCCCCGGCTTCGCACCAGCGCCTCGCCGAAGCCGCAATCGGTCAGCGTGGTTTGCAGATCGGCAATCAGCATACGGAGATGGCTCGCGTGGGCAGTATCTCCCGGCGCTTCCGGCCAGAAAAAGCTGATCAGTTGGCCCATGCTGCACAGCGCGCCGTTTCGGTCGATCAGGTAGGCAAAGAGTTCTTTTGTTTTTCTGCGCTGGAAAACGACGGGCTTGTCGCCGCACCAGACTTCAAACTGTCCAAAGCACTGCGCTTTGAGCCGTTTGGGAAACGCTTTGGCTGATGTGGAAACGGGATAGCGCAGATGCCGCAGCGCTTCGTCAAGATGTTCTTCCGAGATAGGCTTGAGCAGAAAGCCGCTGGCGTACAGCTCCAAAGCGGAGAGGGCATACTCCGCGTGGCCAGTGATAAAGACGATGTTGGTCTGGGGCCGGAAAGTGTTCAGCCACTGGGCGACCTCCAAGCCATTCAGGCCCGGCATTTCCACATCCAAAAAGATCACGTCTGGCGGAAACTGCGCCACCAGCTCCAGCGCCTCGTCCCCGGAAGCGGCGATCCGATGGGTTCCGTTGGAATCCAGCCGAAGTAGCCCGTCCCGCACGGATTGAAGGACATTTGGGTTATCGTCAACCGTCAGCGTAATCACTTTTTTTCCCTCCTGTCGGGATCAGCACTACCGCACGAACGCCGTTTTCATCGCTGTTCAAATGAAGAGAGCCGCCCTGGGATTCCAGCCGGAGGCGCACATTATCCAACCCATGGGCCTTGTGTTCACGCTGCTCTGCTGTCATGGCCTTAGGAAAGCCCATGCCATTATCCTCCACGATCACCCGGATCGCTTCCCCCTGCCGCTCGGTGGTCAGGATCACGACAGCGCCGCTGCTTCGGGAGCGCACGCCGTATCGGATGGCGTTCTCCACCAGCGGCTGGATGGACAGAGCGGGAACGAAGAAGTTTTTCACCGACAGATCATAAACCATTTCAAACTGCTGAGTCTGGTTCAGCATTTCCAGCGCCACATACTGCCTGATATGCTCCAATTCTTTGGTGAACGGAATCATATCGGAGGTGGAAAGTGCGTCCATGTTTTTCCTCAGATACCCGGCGAAGCTGTCCAGTCCTTTGGCCGCCACGGAGGGATCGGAGAGGCAAAGGTTTCGGATGGAGGTGAGGGAATTGAAAATGAAATGGGGACGCATTTGCTCCTGAAACAGCGTCATTTGGATCCTTTTGATCTCCTCGGCCCCGCGTTTTATTTCCGCCTCCGCGTCCCGCTGATACAGAAACCAGGCCAGCAGCAGGGAGAGCGTCAGCGCCTCCGCAAACTGAAAAGCATTCTGTGACAGGACGCTGACCAGTCCGTACAGCCAGGGCGGAGTACACACAAGCAGAAATTCTTTCCAGAGAAACAGGCCGTTTTTGCGGTATTCCAGAAAAAAGGCCGTCAGCAGCGCGGCGGCACACAAGACGGTCAGTCCGGCGCACATCGCGGAAATCGCCGGGATTTGGATATCGAATCCGGCTCCTTCATAGTATGTTTTCAGGATTTGCAGCACCGCTGCGCTCAGCAGCGCCATGCTTGCGCAGAAAAGTGCGCCGCCGCGCGGGGATCTGCGATTGCCCAGCAGCATGGAGAAAACGAGCGTCAGCAGCGTCCCTGCGCAAAGATACTGCTGGCTGAGAAGCATATCCCGCATCATTCACTGATTCCTTTCAAAAGCCTGTGCGTCTTTTTCATTCGCCCCGCGCTGATTCCCCACAGAATCAGGAGGCCCAACGCGCTCAGAACGATCAGAGGGAACACGATCACCAGCCCCCATTGTATCAGCTCGGAGCCGTCCGGCGCGACCAGATACGGAAGCAGAGTGTATTCGCTGGTGAGAAAAACGACGATAGCGAACGAATCAAATAACAGCATACATCCGTCAAGCGTCCAGGAAAACACGGCCAGCAGCTTTCCGCACCGGCTGTTTGCCCGGGCAGGCTTTTCCATGCCATAATAACGCAGCAGATCCGCGCCGGCTTTCAGCAGGGCGCGGTTGCCCATCGGCAGGAGCGGCGGGATGATAAGCGTGCTAAAAACAACGGTGATGATTGAAAAGAGCGACCGATTGCCGACGCCGACCAGCAGCGGCGATTGACTTTGTATGCCGGAAAGCACCTGCACCGTTAAAAAAACAAAAATCCGCAGCAGATACCAGCGTTTGGCCGACCGAAAGCCGCCCTCAAGCCGCTCCAGATGGACGATCATGCCGAGCCAGGTCAACAGGCGCAGGCAGCGAACCGTCCACAGCAGATAGAGATCCAAATCGCTCTCTATCATGACGGTTCTCGAAACGGCTTCGTCTCCATATAAAACAATGATGAACACAGTAAGGGGAACGAGCCATTCGGCCAACAGCAAAGCTAAATCCGCAGCCATCATTTTCCAAATGTGGCGAAACGCGGGATCGTCGGTTTTCATTCACTGAACCGCCTCTCTCAAAGATGAACGTTCCAGCCAGTATCGATCTTCCGCCGGACTTTCTTCATGGTTTCAGGGTCAAGGTGCGGCCAGTCGATGACTGTCTGGGCTTTGTTCACGACCATATGCGCTTTCTCCGCGCACAGGGCGATGGGCGTGTCCGCCAGGGAATCCGAATAAAAGTTGTCGATCACCGGGAAATCATGGTCAATCATATACTGCGCTTTGCCCTTCGCGAACATCAGATTGTCCATAAATACGCCAAATTCCCGGTCATATTCCGTGGCGACAAACCGGACGCCCAGACGCTGGGCAATCGGCCCGATGATGCAGGACGGGGAAGCGCTGATAATCAAATCGTCCGGCTTCTTCTGGGCCAGATACCATGCGGAAATGTTTTTTTCATGGGTGTCCCAGTACCGCTCGATCAGCCGGTCAAAATCCTTGAGCTGGAGAATCGTAAAAAACTTACGCATCATCAGGGTGCGGGTCATCTTTCCCTTCTTGTACAGGAGCAGGTTCCACAGCGCTTTCGGGAAAAAGGTAAACCACAGGCGCGGATGATGGTTCATGCAGTAGATGGCAAAATTGACTGAGCTGTCCGGATAGCAGATCGTCCCGTCAAAATCATATACGTTCATCAGAATCTTCCTTTCAGGGAAAAGGATTTGCACATTCGCTTCTGCCTTGCATCATTCGTCGCGGGCTGCTGTTTTTCCTTTTATATACACGTCCTGTGTTTATCCAAGGGTTTATACTGGGGGAACCGCTCTTTGAAGCTCAAAGAACGGTTCCCTCCCCGTCCGCTGCATCGCGGTTTACGGGACGACCATGGTCTTACTGCTTTTTGGGCTTTTCCTTGTAGGTCATGTAAGCGCCGCCAGCACCCAGAGCGACAGCCAGGATCCAGGTGAAAGGCTTGGTGAATTCTTCCATGAAAGGAATCTTTTCAAGCAGACTGGTCACCAGGGAGCCGACAGCCGCGCAGGCGGGAGTAACACCGACGAACGTCAGAATGGCTTTCAGGGTTTTGTTCATGATTCTTTCCTTCTTTCTATTTTGATTGAATGATGGGTCTGCGCAAGAAAGCGTAAGGACGGTCTTCCGTCCTGCGTTGATTTACGTTCTGGAAAAACTTATTCCGCTTCCACGGGGACGGGCACAAAATACAGGCTCACGAACCCGATTTCCATCACAAGCTCGCCCGCGTCGGTCAGCTTCAGCACCATGGTTTCGTCGCCCTCTTGGGTCAGGCTCAGCGCGCCGTCCACCAGTTCCATGGTCACTTCTTCTGGCTTGGGTTCTCCTTCGACTGCCATAGCGAAGCTGTCGTCGGCAACAATGACTTGGAGCGTCAGGGGAATTTCCAGCAGGGAAGCAACATCTTCCAGCGTGACCGGAACATCGAAGATCGTGGCCTTGGTCAGGTTCCATGTGCCAAAGAACTGTTCCTTGGTTTCCGCCGCCGCATAGACGGTTTCAATAGACTTGGTTTCCGATTCTTCACCGCCCAATAGTCCACCCAGCAGCGCGGACAGGTCAAGGTCAGCGTCTTCTTTGCCTTCACCGGTTTCGTCGCCCAGCAGTCCGCCCAGCAGCGCGGACAGGTCAAGGTCAGCGTCTTCTTCGCCTTCACCGGCTTCGCCGCCCAGCAGCGCGGACAGGTCAAGGCCAGCGCCTTCTTCGCCTTCACCGGCTTCACCGCCAAACAATCCGTCCAGCAGACCCAGCAGTTCGCCCATGTCGGCTTCTTGTTCAGTGGTCTGTTCCTCAATGGGGGGTTCCTCAGAAACGGTTTCCGCCAGGGCGGGAATCATCGTGAACACCATGCAGAGCGTCACGAACAGGGATACGATCTTTTTCATGATCTATTTCTCCTCTCAATGATTGTTGTTCCCTTGATGATGGGGCAACGTTCCTTCCAGCCATGAGCGCGAACGAGGGAACAAACTGGTCGTATCGGTTTCACAGCGGAGGGGCTTTTTCTGTACCTCACCTCCCGCAATCATCAGACGGGTTTTTGCGATAGCGGCATAGAGCGGTGCTGCTGTCGATTCCTGAACGTCTGTTTCTTTTTCCGCATGGGTAGTAAGTCCTTCATTGGAAAGGCCGGGGTCTCATCATTTGCTTTCGCGCATCCCCGTGCTTTCACCCTATATATCATTTTACAAAACGAAGTGCAACAGAAGTGCAACACGGAAAAGGCCGATTTGCCTTTGCTTATTACAGGATAATTAAAAATGTATTAAATAATTATAAACCGTCTGTTTCTCCAGATACGATACGCAGAAACGCGGTGCTGATGAGCGAATAAATCAGGTACGTGATCAGTGTTCCAAAGCAGACGTCTGACAGGAAATGGTTGGTCATGTGGATCCGGTTATAGCCATAGATCAAGACAAACACGCAGCCCAGAATAAAGGCAATCAGGTTTTTTCTGTTGCTGCGCTTTTTCATCACGTCAGTTAGCATCGGCAAGGAGAACATCATGCTGGCAATGGTCATGTTGCCGCTGGGCCAGGATTTGAAGTTATCGTTGCTGCCCGCCAGATTCGGAATCATCTGCCACCAGCTGCGGAATTCGCTTTTCGGATATTCCAGCGTGATCAGATACTTGTACCTCGGACGGGAGGCCACCTGCTTGAGCCAGAGGTTCACATTGTCCGCGGCGATGCCCGCAATGAGAATCGCCGCGCCGACCGCGATCAGCTTGTCCGGATTGCCGTT
>CACWWM010000055.1 GCA_902764565.1 uncultured Eubacteriales bacterium | reverse complement strand
GAGGATGACCTTCCGCCGGATAATAGTAGTGCTGATAAGAAAATTCTTGATAATGGCACGAAAGACTGTGGAGGGAATACCTGGCTGATCATCGTGATCATAGCTGTGGTTGTTCTCACTGTGATAATTGTGATTCTTCTGCTCCTGAGGAGAAAGCGCCGTAGACTGCAGAGGAGAGATACTGCAAATGCAGGTGCTCTGAATACTGCTTCACAAACATCTCAGGCACAGATGATCGAGTATCCACGGATGAATCAGGCAAGGCAGTCGGAACAGCAAATACAACCTGTGTCTCAGCAGCCGGTTGAACAATATCAGGCTACGCCGCAACAGCGGTTTAATACATGTTTCTGTGCTAATTGCGGCTCGCCGCTTGATTCGGAGCAGCTTTACTGCGGAGCCTGCGGAACGAAGCGGCTATAATTCTTGGAGATTTAAGCTTTTATTATGCGGACTGATGAGATATTTCGAGGAGAGTGGATATGCTCGATTCACTTTGCCGTTTTTTGATAGATTTGTAATAGAAAATTATTACTAGAATCAGTTATTTTGCCGCTGAAGCCATGTTCAGACTGTTAAATAACCTCTGCAGCAGATCCTTTTTACTGCTGTCGTAAATGATGTAACTATTGATGACCGGGGTGTCGAAATCGCGGAGCTTGACCTTGCGGAGCTGCTTGGTTTTGATATATGCGTCCGCCATGTCCTGAGGCAGGAAGGTATAGTTGTCCTGGCCAAACAGGTAAGGCACTATCTTCATACAGTCATCGATCTCAAGTTCAAATTGGTGGAATTTAGGGAAGAGTTTTCTGATATACTGCCCTACATCCTGCAGAGCGAAATTACACATGAGATACTTTTCGTTGATAAGCTCGGCTCTGGTGATTCCTTTGGTGTATTTTTTATTACCGATGTCGGTCACGAGAACAAGCTTGTCCTGCTTGAAAAGTTCGCATGTGTATTTTGCTTTGTTAAGGGGCAAATATGTAAAAACCATATCCAGAATGTCGTTCTGGAGCTGATCGATCAGGTTGTTTGAGAGGCCGATGGAGATCTTCAAAGAGTCTTCAGGATGAGCATTCCTGTATTCGAGCAGTAATGAGGCCAGATGTGCTTCATAAATAGAGTCGGCGCTGCCTATCCTGATGTGACTTTCAAAATGATGGTTCGAGGCAATCTCCGCCAGAGAAGTATCGGTAAGCTCGATAACCTTCTCGGCGTAGTCCTTGAATTTCTCTCCCTCAGGAGTCAGCTTGACACTTCTGTTGGTCCTTTCGAAGAGCTTTGTATGAAGCTCTTTTTCAAGTTCATTTATTCTGTTTGTAACCGTCGACTGTGCGACAAAGAGCTGGTCTGCCGTTCTGGTGTAGCTCTTCGTGTCGGACAGATTTATGAATGTTCTTAATGCTTCTATATCCATTTGTTTTTCACCGCTTTCTCTTGTTTTTTGTTGATAATACTATGTTTGAATGAGTGCCATGATCATTATGTCGCATCAACTATTATCACTGATTATTCTGTTTCAGCCGGAAACTGTTTGGATGTTTGATCAGTTCGTTTTCAATATGTCTAAAATTATAATAATTCGTTTTATCGATAAAAGCAATCGGATTTATTTATTTTACACATAGTTAAATATGTGCTACAACTTGAAGCATGTTGAAAAACGAAACAAACATCATTGAGTTGAACCAAACACAGATGCAGAATAGAACGATAGAACATTGATATCAGGAGGGACGAAGATGCACGATATAATCCTTAGCAGCAAAACAAACAAGCTTGAGCAGGATCCGTATATATATCAGCTTCAGGACGTAGACAGTCCGGAGCTTTTCAGGGAAATGTTCCCTTACACGGATACACCGAAGATCGCATTTAATTACCGAAGGGTGCCTGAGAACATGCCGGAGGATATATTTATCACGGATACTACATTCAGGGATGGCCAGCAGTCGAGAGCACCTTATACGACTGAGCAGATGGTTCACATCTACAAGCTGCTGAACAAGCTTGGCGGTCCGAAGGGCATGATCCGCCAGACTGAGTTCTTCGTTTATTCCGAGAAGGATAGAAAAGCACTGGAAAAATGTATGGAGCTTGGGCTCGAGTTTCCTGAGATAACAACCTGGATCAGAGCGTCGAAGAAGGATTTTGAACTTGTGAGATCGATAGGCGTTAAGGAAACAGGAATCCTCGTAAGCTGCTCGGATTACCATATCTTCCACAAGATGGGACTGACTCGTAAACAGGCTATGGATAAATACCTCGGAATCGTTTCCGAATGTATCGAGGCCGGCCTTCGCCCGAGATGCCATTTTGAAGATATAACAAGAGCTGATTTTTATGGCTTCGTAGTGCCGTTTGCGAACAAGCTTATGGAGCTCTCGAAGGAAAGCGGAGTGCCTGTAAAGATCAGGGCCTGCGACACGATGGGCTATGGCGTGCCGTATCCGGGAGCTGCTCTTCCGAGAAGTGTTTCGGGAATTATTTACGGTCTTCAGCATTATTCGTCAGTTCCTTCGGAAATGATCGAATGGCATGGCCACAACGACTTCTACAAGGGCGTTGTAAATGCCACCACCGCATGGATGTATGGTGCCGGCGCAGTTAACTGTTCGCTCCTCGGTATCGGTGAGAGAACCGGAAATGTTCCGCTCGAGGCAATGGTCTTCGAATATGCTTCTCTTCGTGGTTTTTTTAAGTACCTGTTCTCAGAAGGACTGATCGACAGCAATGTAGCATCACTGGTACCGCTTCCAAAACTTCATGAACGCGCAATTATTCGACTTGATATTGATGAAGTTGCGGAGTTTTATTCGCATCAATTCAAAGGGAACGCCGTTAAACCAGTCGGTGTTCGTAATGTCAAAAATGGCTGCGGACAGCGCACATGAGGAAAAAACGCGCGAAAAATTGTAAATTATCATTCAAATAAGGACCAAATTGGCTTTTGGCCCTTGTTTTTGAAAGCGATGGAGCCTATAATTTGAAATGAAGGAGTCAAATGTATGGCTTCAGCGGTTCTATAAAGGTACACGGTTCCATCGAGCGACAGATCGCTTGGGAAAAAGAATGGAGGAACAGCATGCGAAAAAAAAGTATTCTCGCCTTGGCTTTCGTTTTCTTTCTCTGCCTTGGTCTTCCCGTGGCTTCCGCCGACGCTCCGATCCATGTGGGGGAAAACCCGCCCGCCGATTGGCAGGATCGCAGCCTGCTGCGGCTGATCGTGTTTAAGCTTACGCCCTGCGACGGCATGCTGCTTCAATGCGGCGGGGAAAGCATGATGATCGACAGCGGCACCCGCAAATTTGCCGACGTGCTGGAAAAAGCGCTGAGGGATTTGGGCTATGGCGATTCGGAAGACGGTCATGTGCATATGCCGATCCTTTTTAATACCCATCCCCATGACGACCACTTGCAGGGATTCCTGCGGATGGTTCAGAACGGGATGACCGCCGACATGTTTATTACCAGCTTCCGACCCACCTACAGAAACGAGATGCATCAGCAGGCGCTGAAGGAGTTTTCCGCCCGCGGCATCCAGATCCATCATCTTGAACAAAATGAGGAAATGACGCTTGGCGGGGCACACCTGCGTTTTTTCTGGTGGAGCGAGGGAAATGATCCAAACGAATTAAGCTGCTGCCTCAGGATCGAATTTGGCAGCGCCAGCCTCCTGCTCACAGGCGACGCGGTGGGCATGGCACAGCACGGCTTATTGGAGCAGGTTCCTCATGAGTGGCTGAAAGCTGATATCCTGAAATCGCCCCACCATTCCTATACGGTGATGGTAAAGGATTTCTTGAACGCCGTAGCGCCCCAATATGTGTTCAGCTCTAACACGCTTTACTATGCTCAGCCAACGAAATCACAGGCGGAAAAGCATAACGCGCAGTTCGGCACCAGCAGCGGCGGCAGAATCGTTATGGAAACGGATGGAAATGAATGGTATATTTGGCAGTATAAAGGGACGGTATAGGACGAGCGATTTCAGCGCTTGCATACGTTCGGCAGCGGGTGAAAAAGCCTGCTTCAATTTAGTCAGCCGCCGCCAGCCGCCGCAGGCCGGACGGCGGTTTTTCCGTGCTTGCAATCCCCTGTTTTTTTCGGTATAATGAAAGCAGCAGAACAAATGAATCGTGTTTTTCCCCCATGCGAACGAGCGAGGAGGCAAAAGGATGCTGAAGGATTTTGAACGGAAAAAGGCGGAGGACAAGGACGCCCTGAATGCGGAAATCAAAGAAATACGGGAAAAGCTGCTGGCGCAGCAGCAATTGATCCGGGATAATAAATTGCCCGTGCTGGTGCTGATCGAGGGCTGGGCCGCGGCGGGGAAGGGCACCCTGATCAAGGAACTGATCAGTGAGATCGACCCCCGATTTTACAACGTAAGCTCCCCGGCGGTGGTGCCGGAAAGCGAGGCGCGCTATCCCTTCCTGTACCCCTACGCCACGGCCATCCCCGAGAACGGCAAATTTATGTTCCTGGATTCCGGGTGGATGGAAAGCACGGTGCGCAAATACCTGCGCCATGAGATCACGAAAGAGGAATACAAGCGCCGGGTGCGGTCGGTGAACGAGTTCGAGCGCCAGCTCCGGGACGGCGGCTACGTGGTGCTGAAAATCTTCCTGCACATCGATAAGGACGAGCAGTTTGACCGCCTCCAGGATCTGGTGGAATGGACCGACACGGAATGGCGCGTGACCCCGGAGGATTTGTGGCAGCATAAGGAATACAAGCGCTTCCTGGAAGCCTACGACGAGTTCATGGAAAAGACGGACGCCTGCGTAAAGTGGCATATTTTGGACGGCAGCCGCAAAAAAGCCGCCGTGCGGGACGCCATGAAGCTGCTGTATACCCAGATCGACCACGCTTTGGCGTCGGGCCGCTATGTGGGCGACCCCTTTGAGGAGGATTTCCCCCTGCTGGAAATGCCCAAGCTAAAGGACGTGGATTTGTCCCCCGTGATCGACGAAGAAGAATACAGGAAAGAGCTGAAAAAGCTGCAAAAACGCCTGTCCGAGCTGCACAACATGATTTACCGCAAAAAAATCCCGGTCATCCTGTGCTACGAGGGCTGGGACGCGGCGGGCAAGGGCGGCAACATCCGCCGGGTGGCGTACCCGCTGGACCCCCGGGGCTTCGACGTGCAGCCGATTGCTTCGCCCCTGCCCCATGAACTGAACCGGCAGTATTTGTGGCGGTTCTGGACGCGCCTGCCCCGCACGGGCCATATCTGCATTTTCGACCGCACCTGGTATGGCCGGGTGATGGTGGAACGGCTGGAGGGCTTCTGCACGGAAAAGGACTGGAAGCGGGCCTATAACGAAATCAACGAGTTTGAACGCCAGCTGACGGACTGGGGCGCGGTGGTGCTGAAATTCTGGATCCACATCGACCAGGAAACCCAGCTGGCCCGTTTCACCGAGCGCCAGAACACCCCGGAAAAGCAATGGAAGATCACCGACGAGGATTGGCGCAACCGGGAAAAATGGCCCCAGTACGAGGTGGCCGTGGACGAAATGCTGCAAAAAACCAGCACCAAAAACGCTCCCTGGTATATCATCGAATCCAACGACAAGAAATACGCCCGCATCAAAACCCTGAAAATCATCGTGAAAGCCCTGGAAAAGGCCTGCGAGGAACAGTTCAAGCGGGAAATGGAGTAAACAGAAGGCAAGAGACGACTTTTTTGCTGAAAGGGAAGCGAAAAAATAAAAAGGTTTTCTTTCGAGAAAAAAGGACAGCGTAGGGGGTAATTCAACCAGTGACTGACCTGCAAAAATTCAATTTTCTGTTATATCATTCCGCCGAGGGGGACGTATCCGTACAGGCAATTGTAAAGGATGAAAGCATCTGGCTGACGCAAAAAGCGATGGCGGAGCTGTTTTGCGTCGATAAATCCGGTATCAGCCGGCATTTGAAAAATATTTTTGAATCAGGGGAATTGGATGAAAAAGTGGTTGTTGCAAATTATGCAACAACCACTCTCCATGGCGCGATGCCCGGAAAGACGCAGACAAACGAGACGACGTTTTATAATTTGGACGCGATTATTTCCGTTGGCTATCGCGTCAATTCCCGACGCGCAACACAGTTCCGCATATGGGCAACAAAAACGCTGCGCGAGTATATCCAAAAAGGATTCGTTTTAGATGATGAACGCTTGAAGCAAGGGGAAACATTATTCGGGAAAGACTATTTCCGCGAATTGCTGGAACGGGTTCGCTCCATCCGTGCCAGCGAGCGCCGCATCTGGCAGCAAGTTACCGATATATTCGCGGAATGCAGTATCGACTATGACCCGAACGCTGAAATCACCCGAAAATTTTATGCCATGGTGCAGAATAAGTTTCATTATGCGATTACTGGCGCTACCGCCGCAGAAATTATCTATGATAAAGCCGACAGAAACGCGGACCATATGGGTCTGACTACATGGAAAAGCGCGCCGGATGGCCGTATTTTGCAGTCTGACGTTCTTATTGCAAAGAATTATCTTTCTGTGGATGAAATCAGAAAACTGGAACGCGCTGTTTCCGCGTATTTTGATTATATCGAAGGATTGATTGAAAGAGAAAACACGTTTACCATGGATGAGTTCGCGGAAAGCGTGGATGGTTTTCTGAGCTTTAATCGTTATGATGTGCTTCCGGATAAGGGCCGTGTCTCGCATCAGCAAGCGGCAGAAAAAGCCAAAGAAGAATATCGCGCTTTTAACCCAAAGCAACAGATCGTTTCGGACTTTGACAAAGAAATCAAACGGCTCCTCGACGCCGATCATTCATAAGAAACGCACACGATTGCACTATATTCAAAGAAAGGAAGTCTGCCCATGCCCGCCCGTGCCGTTTATCGCTGCCATGACCGGGGATTGCTGAACAAAGCGCCGGAGGAGGAGGCGGTTCAGGCCGCCGTCGCTGCTTGCCGGAAAAACGCGGAAGCGCTGATCCGGGAAGGGGCGCTGATGACCGCCGCGCTGTACCATTACGGCCCCCAATTGTTTCTCTATTACGAATGTCTGGGGGAAGAAATACCGCCGGAAAGGTTCATGGCCCCGCTGCACGGCCTGCTGTGTCCCTGGCCCCAGAAGGAAGAAATCCGGGATTGGGCGCGGATGTACCATATTTATTGGCACTGCGAACCGAAGGACGAGGAAGACTGGCGGCGGAATCCCGCGCCTCTGCGCCGCCGGGGGCGCATCGCGTACCTGAAGCCGGAAAACATGTTTGAATACGTGTACCACCATTTCGCCATTGTGCGGGAAGGGCTGCTGCGGGGGGATAAATATATGTCCATCGCCCTGCATGAGGACGTGCTGTTCAGCTATTTCGAGGAACCGCGCTCCTCCGTGAACATCCGCCGCACGGAGGGCGAATCTCAGGCCATTCAGGGCTGGCTGGACGCCGTGCCGGAGGATCATTTCATCCCCCTGCCCGGCAGCGGGGGGCAGAATTTCCTGCTGCTGCCCGCGCTGTTTGACGTGGGACAGGAGAACGGATGAACACAAAGAAACGGTTGGCTGGGTCGCATCATTTCCCATCAATCCGGGAAGGATGAACGGTAAGGAGGCACGGCATGTTTTATTATGATTGGACCATCATTCTGCTGATTCCGGGGCTGATTTTGAGCTTGTGGGCCCAGGGCCGGGTGAAAAGCGCATACAGCAAGTACAGCAAGGTATTCACCCAACGGGGGCTGCCCGCCCAGGACGTGGCGGGGATGATGCTGGACAGCCAGGGCGCCGGGAACGTGACGGTCACCAGCACGCAGGGCACGCTGACCGATCACTTTGATCCGGCTACGGATACCCTGCGGCTGTCGCAGGGGGTGTACGGTTCGTCCAGCGTGGCGGCGGTGGGCATCGCAGCCCATGAAGCGGGCCACGCCCTGCAAAAGCAGGACGGCTACGCCCCGCTGAATCTGCGCACGGTGATGGTGCCCACGGTGAATATCGGGTCGCGGCTGGCGTGGCCCATTTTCGTGGCGGGCATGATTTTTTCCTGGCGGCCCCTCATGTACGCGGGCATCGGGCTGTTTGCTCTGGCGGTGCTGCTGTCCCTGATCACGCTGCCGGTGGAGTTCGACGCCAGCCGCCGGGCGAAAGCCTTGCTGGCGGACAGCGGATATTTTACTCAGGAAGAACTGACGGGTGTGAACAAGGTGCTCAACGCCGCCGCCCTCACCTACGTGGCTTCCTTCCTGAGCGCGCTGCTTTCGCTGCTTCGTCTGCTGCTGCTGACCCAGCGCAGAAGGAGATAACCCAAAAGAAAAAGACCACCGTGCTTATTGCCCGATGGGCTTCGCTGCTGAATAAAAAAAGAGGCTTTCTTGGAAAGGGGTCTGGGGGAAACCATTCTTTCAGCATGAAAGAATGGTTTCCCCCAGAAAAATATAAACTTTACTTTTCCACGGCCCGGGGCGCGATTTCGCTCAGCTCCAGGCCCTTATTTTTTTCGCCCGCCAGGCGGATGCTCCAGTCGTTTTCAAAGAACAGCACGGGGTTATCGTTCACGTCGAAGCCCCGGGCGGAGGTGGAGGTCAATTGCAGGTCGGCGGGGTCCACGGGGGTATCCTTGATCCAGCGGACGAAGCGGTAGCCCAGGCGATCCATGACCAGATCCACGCCGTACTCGCTCTTTAAGCGGTAGGTGAGCACGTCGAACTGCAATTCGCCGACGACGCCCACGATGAATTCCTCCAGGCCGGTTTCGTTGCGCTGGAAGGTCTGGATGGCGCCTTCCTCGGAGAGCTGGTTGATGCCCTTGACGAACTGCTTGCGCTTCATGGAGTCCAGGGGACGCACGCGGGCGAAGCGCTCCGGGGCGAAGACGGGGATTTTTTCAAACTTGATTTTCCGGCCGGTGCAGAGGGTGTCGCCCAGGCGGTACACGCCGGGGTCGAAGAGGCCGATGATGTCGCCGGGATAGGCGTTTTCGATGCCCTCGCGCTCGTCGGCCATGAACTGCTGGGGCTGCTTCACCTGCATCTCCTTGCCTGTGCCGGAATGCCACACGGTCATGCCCTTGTGGAAGACGCCGGAAACCACCCGCAGGAAGGCCAGCCGGTCCCGATGGGCGGGGTTCATGTTGGCCTGAATCTTGAAGATGAAGCCGGAGAAATTTTCGTCCTCGGGTTCGATCATGCCCTGGTCGCTCTCCCGGGGCAGGGGGCGCTCGGTGTAGCGCAGGAAACGGTACAGGAAGGGTTCAACCCCGAAATTGGTCACGGCGCTGCCGAAGAACATGGGGGTCAGCTCGCCCCGACGCACAGCGTCCAGGTCGAAAGCGTCGCCCGCCTCGTCCAATAATTCGATTTCATCCGCAAGGCGCTGGCGGTAATGCTTGTCCAGGGCCGTTTCAAAGGCCGGATCGTCCAGGCCAATGACG
>CACWWM010000054.1 GCA_902764565.1 uncultured Eubacteriales bacterium | reverse complement strand
GGCTTGCCCGGCGCGCGCAGGGCGGGAACCAGTTCTTCCAGGGCTTCCCGCTGTTCCGGCGTAAGCACAGGATCAGCCGAAACTTCGGCCCGCCCATAATAGGGGGCGCGAAGCGCTTCCTTTTCAAAAACCCGCACCATTTCCTTTTCGGAAAAGTAATGGAGCGACTCCCTGACGTTGTTGATAAGGACGCGCAGCTCGTCTACCGCATGGGGCTGCCCGTCGGACAGCAGGGTGAGCAGCAATTGCCGCTTGGGGGCCCGCTTCTGGGATTGGATCGCTTCATCCATCCGCTCCGAAGGGATAGTAAGCTGTGCGTATTCCTCCGTTTTCACCTTCACCCGGCTGCCCCGCATTTCAGCGGGCAGCATCAGGCGCAGGGCTTCGCACAGGGGGCAATGGCTTTTTTCTTTGATCTCCTGGGCCAGGGCCATGAGGGGCGGAAGCAGGGCGGGATAATCCTCCAAAGCGGCTAAAACGGGCTTGATCTTTCTTTCGTCGTAATCCGCCGTTTCTTTCAGGCGGATCACATACCCCTCTTTTTCCCTGGGGCCAAAGGGCACGCGCACCCGCATGCCCGGCTCCAAATGCAGGGTATCCGGCACAAGGTAGGTAAACACGCGGTCCACCTGTTCGGACGCGATATCCATGATGATTTCCGCGTACACCACTTGTGCCTCCTTGCTTTAGTTTCCTTCCCGCAGCTTCATGACCCGATCCAGCAGTTCGTCCGCAACCTGTTTTTTGGGCAGGCAGGGCAGCGTTTCCTGGCCGTTCCGGGTCACGAAGGTGACGATGTTGGTGTCCACGTCAAACCCCGCGCCAGGAGCGGTCACGTCGTTGGCCACGATCATGTCCAGGTTCTTTTTGGCCAGCTTCCCTTCGGCGTTTTGCAGCACGTCGTTGGTTTCAGCTGCAAAACCGACCAAAGTCTGCCCGAGGCGCTTCATTTTGCCCACCTGGGCCGCTACGTCCGGGGTCTGGCGCAGGATCAGCACCAGATCCCCGTCCCCCTGCTTTTTGATTTTCTGATCAGCCACCGCAGCGGGCGTAAAATCTGCCGGGGCGGCGGCCTGAATCACAACGTCGGCATCCGGACAGCAGGCGGTCATGGCTTCCAGCAAGTCCTGGGTGGACTGGATGGAAACGGCCTTTGCTCCCTGGGGAATTTCAAGGCGCGTGGGGCCGGTCACCAGGGTCACGTCCGCCCCGCGCCTTGCAGCCGCTTCCGCGATGGCATAGCCCATTTTCCCGCTGGAACGGTTGGAAATGTAGCGCACAGGGTCAATTTTCTCCACCGTTGGCCCCGCCGTGACTACCACCCGCAGCCCCCGCATATCCTGCCGGGGCGCAAACGTTTCCACAATAGCGTCAAATATCCGGGCAGGCTCGCTCATGCGTCCGGCCCCGGTATCGCCGCAGGCCAGGAAGCCGCCCTCCGGCCCGACGAAGCGAACGCCCCGGGCGGAAAGCAGCTTAACGTTTTCCTGTGTGGCGGCATTTTCCCACATGCCCGTATTCATGGCGGGAGCCGCCAGGATGGGCGCGCGGGTAGCCAGCACGGTGGTGGACAGCATATCGTCGGCAATGCCGTGGGCCATTTTCGCCAGGATGTTGGCCGTGGCTGGGGCGATCACAAAAACGTCCGCCCGTTTGGCCAGAGCGATGTGCTCCACCTCCCAGTTGGAAGGCCGGGCAAATGTGTCCGTTACCACGGGATGATTGGACAGGGTTTCAAAGGTCAGGGGCGCGACAAACCGGCAGGCGTTTTTCGTCATGATCACGTACACCTGCGCTCCCGCCTTGCGAAGCCTGGAAGTAAGCTCACAGGCTTTATAGGCGGCGATCCCCCCCGTGACGCCCAGCACCACGCTTTTGCCTTCCAAGGTCATTTTATTTAGTCCTCTTCGTCTTCCAGGTTGCGGTGATAGGTCAGAAGGCCCCGGTTGATTTCATCCACGGCCACGGAAACGGGCTTCATGTCCTTGGCGTCGATCAGGGGCTGAGAGCCGCCCACCAGTTCCCGGGCGCGCTTGGCGCTTTCCACCACCAGGGTATAGCGGCAGTCCACCTTCTGGCACAGTTCGTCGATTGCAGGCTTGTTTACAGGCATGTCAATATCCTCCTCTATCATTCAACCACGGGTTTATACCGGGTTGTACGCAATTTTTCAGCGGCGATGATGGCGGCCACACGCTGATACGCGCGTCCCACATCGTCGTTTACCACGTTGTACTGGTACAGATTGGCTTGTTCGATCTCTCCCCGGGCATTGCTCAGGCGGCACTCGATGGCCTCGGGGTTTTCGGTATTGCGGCCATACAGGCGCTTGCGCAATTCCTCATAGGAGGGCGGCAGCAGGAAAATGCTCACGCAGTCCGGCCAGATTTTCATTACGTTCCGGGCCCCCTGGGGGTCGATGTCCAGCACCACGCTCCAGCCCGCCGCCAATTTGGCCTCCACCTGGGATTTCAGCGTGCCGTAGCTGTTGCCGTGGACGGTGGCGTGTTCCAGGAAAGCGTCCTCCGCAAGCAGCCGGTCGTATTCCTCCTGGGAAATAAAGAAGTAATCGATGCCCTCCCTTTCCCCTATCCTTGGCGCGCGGGTCGTCACGCTGACGGAAAAGGTCAGGCTATGATCGTTTTTCAGCAGCTGACTGTAAATGGTGCCTTTTCCCACGCCGGAGGGGCCGGAAATGACGATCAGCATGCTTTTTCTTTCTTCGCGCATTGGCGTTTTCCCCCTATCAGGAGCTTTTGTAGCTTACGATTCGCTTTGCAGGCGGCCCGCGATGGTTTCCGGCTGCACGGCGGACAGGATCACGTGACCCGTATCCATCATGAGCACGGCCCGGGTGCGCCGCCCCGCCGTGGCGTCCACCAGATGGCCGCCGTCACGGGCTTCCTGCACCATGCGCTTGACCGGCGCGCTGTCCGGCGCGATGACCGCCACGATGCGGCCGGCGGAAACCATATTGCCAAAACCCACGTTCAGCAGCTTCACAGCGATCACTCCACATTCTGCACTTGTTCCCGCAGTTTTTCGATTTCGGTCTTTGCGGCGACAACAAGCTTCGTTATTTCCGCGTCGGAAGCCTTGGAACCGATGGTGTTTACTTCCCGGTTCAGTTCCTGGGTGAGGAAATCCAGCCTGCGGCCCGTTTCCCCCTCCGCTTCCAGCGCCTGCCGCATCTGCCCGATGTGGGATTCCAGGCGGGACAGTTCTTCGTCGATGGCGCAGCGGTCCGCCATCAGGGCCACTTCCTGGGCAAGGCGCTGTTCGTCCAGTTCCTTCACGCCCAATTCTTTGATGCGGGCAAGCAGCTTTTCCTGGTAGATTTTCGGCACCTTGGGAGCCAAACCGGCGATTTCGTCCCGAAGCCGGGCCGTTTCATTCAGATGCATCGTCAGATCGGCTTTCAGGGCGTCCCCTTCCTTTTCCCGCATGGCGGTCAAATCCGAAAGGGCTTCGTCGAGCGCTTCCCCCAGCAGGGCCAGCACCGCTTCCTGATCTTCTTCCTTCACGGTTACCTGCAGCACGTCCGGCTGCTGGAGAATCCATTCCACATTTTCGTCCCGAATGGAGGAACGTTCATTTCTGGCGATTTGGCGGGCGTTCAGCAGGGCTTCCCGGTATTGGAGCACCAAGCCTTCGTCCAGCCGCACTTCCCGGGCGTCCTGCCGCAGGTTCAGATAATTCACATTCACGTCCGCATGGCCCCGGCGCAGCGTTTGTCCGATCTGCTTGCGCACCGCGTCCTCCGCGAAGGAAAGGGCCCTGGGCAAGCGGCAGGAAAGATCCAAAAAGCGGTGATTCACCGTTTTGATTTCCACCGTGATCTCCCGGCCGTCCCGGCTTACCTGCCTGCGTCCGTAACCTGTCATGCTTCGCATGCACAGCATACCCCCTTTTATCATTTGATTATAACACATTTTGCCGGATGCAGGAAGAGCCTTTTTTTCGTTTCCATTTGTTTTTTGTGTTTTTTTGCTCCAAAGACGACAAAAAGCCGAAAAAAAAGACGCCCCGATCTTCACCGGGCGCCTGTATTTTGAAAGAAAAGCAAAGAAAATTCAGAAAGCAATCGGATGCCAGGGCATTTTTTCGGATTTGATCTCCTGCCAGGGATGGCTCACCGCCTGCGTGACCAGCAGCCAGAAATAAGCGTCCTCCAGGGCGTCCGCCAAGGAATAGGGGGATTCGCCGCCCGCAAGGTATGCCTTCATATCCAGCAGCATGGAAGCGATGGCGAATTCGTCCTGTACCGTGTCCGGTGCCAGCTCCGCCGTCCAGTTCCGCCGCCTGTCCCGCAGGGCCTGGGTATCCAGACAGGCAAATTTTTGCGGCAGCTCCGGCGTAAGCATGCGCCGGATCGGACGGTTTTCCGTGTCCAGATACAAAAGCTGCGCGTCGCTCCATTCACCCTTTGTCCCCCGGACGGTGATGTGCCGGGAACGGATATAGGAACGGTATTGGAGAGGGCAGAAATCATAGATCGCTTCTTTTCCCGAAGCGAACGAAAGATGGATCATATCCCGCTGGGCCAGTGTTATCCGCCCGTCGGCAATGGCCCCATAGCGGGAATCGGTTTCCACCGCTTCATTGCAAAGACGCATCCCCCGCATAGTATACGCCTCGCCCACGGGGATTTGCAGGGCTTTCCGGATCAGGCTGGCCGCGTGATAATCATGCACCATCGAAAGATACAGGGAGGAAGGCTTCCCCAGCGTGTTTTGGGCAACGGCCTCCAGCCCTGCCGCGATCAGCGGCTGCCGGTGGTACTGTTCGCAGCAGACGATTTTCGCGCCGCGCTGTCCCGCCTCCCAGAGGCGGCGCAGCTTATCCGCCGTGTCCCCCACGGGAGTTTCCGTTACTACGGGAAAGCCGCGCCCGATCCATTCTTCCGAAACATCCGCCACATGGGCGCGATCCACGGCGATTACAACGAAATCGGGCCGAAACGCAAGGCATGCGTCCGCGTTGGTGACGGCATTCACGCCCGTATGGCGCTTCATGAGATCGGCCTTTTCTTCCGACCGGCAAAGATACAGGGCGCTGAACAGATCGGGATAGGTTTTCGCGATCCTGCCGAAATATTCCGCCCGATACCCCGAGCCGACGATGACATAACGAAGCATGAGGAACGCTCCTTTCCGTGCCGGATAATATTTTTTGTCAGTCTCTTGACTTAGAGTGAGCTTTAAGGATTATGATGTACTCGAACGAAAGTTCCAAGATTTGGATTCAAGGGATGACTGCATGCGAACGAACGCTACCATGGACATGACGGAAGGAAGGCCCCTTCGCCTGCTGTCCGTTTTTGCCCTGCCGCTGCTCATCGGCAATATTTTTCAGCAAGCCTATAATTTAGCCGATTCCATGATCGTTGGCCAGATGCTGGGGGCCAACGCCCTGGCGGCTGTGGGGGCCACGGGCTCCATTTCCTTTCTGTTCTTTTCCCTGTTCAACGGCATCAGCGGCGGCTGCGGCATCGTAACGGCCCAGTATTTCGGCGCGCGGCAGGAAGACAAGGTGCGTTTGGCCATCGTCAATTCCGCCTATATTACCCTGGCTTCCTCCATGCTCACCGCCGCCGCGGCCTTTCTCATGGTGCCCACGGTGCTTTCCTGGATGGGTACGCCGGAAGAAATCCTTCCCGATGCCGTCATGTACATGCGCATGACTTCCCTTTCCGTGCCCCTGATCGCCATTTACAATTACGCATCTTCTATGCAGCGGGCGCTGGGCGATTCCCGCACGCCCCTGTATTTCCTGATCCTGGCCTGCCTGCTCAACGTGGGGCTGGATCTTTTGTTTGTGGGCGCGTTCGGCTGGGGCGTTTTCGGCGCTGCCTTTGCCACCATGCTGGCGCAGATGCTTTCGGGGCTCGGTTCCCTGTGGTACGCATTCCGGCATAACTCCTATTTCCGTTTGACCCGGAAATTCTTGAAGTACGACCCGGCAATCGTCCGAAGCGCTCTGCGCATGGGGCTGCCCCTGGCGCTGCAATGGAGCCTGATCGCCATTTCCACCACCGCCCTGCAAACGGTTGTCAATTCCTTCGGTGCTACGGCCATGGCCGCGTATACCGCCACCAATCGCCTGGAGCAATTGGTGCAGCAGCCTTTCGGCTCCATGAGCATGGCCCTGTCCACCTATTCCGGGCAAAACAAGGGGGCCGGGAAAACAGAGCGCATCCGCGCGGGCTTTAAGGACAGCATGCTTGCCATGATCGCTTTATCCGCCGGAATGCTGGTGCTGATGCAGTTCCTGGGGAACGGGCTGGTGGGCCTGTTCGTCCAGGAAGAGGACGTGATCGCCCTGGGCGGCCAGGCGCTGAAAATCACCAGCCTGTTTTATGTATTCTTAGGCGTGATCTACGTCACCCGGGGCGTGCTCAACGGCGTGGGCGACGCGATCTTTGCCTTCATCAACGGCGTCGTGGAAATCGTGGGCCGAATCGGCTTGCCCCTGCTGCTGCTCCGTTTTACGGGCATTGGCGTGTGGTCCATCTGGATCACGGCGGGGCTCACCTGGATGCTGGCGGGCGTTTCCTGCGTGCTGCGCTATGTTTCCTGGCGGAAAAAGGCCGGGAATATAAAGCCTCAAATCGAGAACATGGGATGAATCACAGCGGGGTCGATGTGCTTCACGTCCGGGGAACCGGTGCGCACCATCATGGCCTTCATTTCATTGGTCATACGGCGGATCACCTGGGCAGCTGCTTCGGGGCCGCCTTTTTCTAACGGCTCCATCAGCGGGCGGCCAACGGAAACGGCGTCCGCGCCTAAGGCCAGGGCCTTGAACGCGTCGAAGCCGTCCTGGATGCCGCCGTCCACGATCAAAAGGAAATCCTTTCCCACCTGTCTGCGGATTTCGCCCACCAGCATAGTTGGTGGCGTTGCCCAGCGCATCAGGCCGTTATGGTGGCTCAGAATCACCCCGGCGCAGCCCAAATCCCGGCAAACCAGGGCGTCGTGAACGCTCAGCGCACCTTTGATAACGAAGGGCAGCCGGGTGGCTTTGATCCAGCGCTTCAAATCGTTCAATGTGGGCAGCTTCATTTGCAATCCCATCACAGAGGAATCTTCGTCGTCGTTTACGTTCACAGCATGTTCCACGTCCATACCCACGGCCAGCGCGCCGTTCTTCTCCGCGCAGGCAAGGCGGGACAGGATGGCGTTTTCATCGGCATAAGGCTTCACGATCTTGATGACATGCGCGCCGGTGCGCAGGGTTTCTTCCAGCTCGGCGCAGCTTCCCATGCCGATGCAGCAGGCGGCGTTGGCCAATTTGGCGGCCTGGGCCAATGCGGGCATGCCGGGCTTCAGGTGGCTCAGGGCGGCGGTCATGATAGGCGTATCAAAGCTTTGGCCCAGCAGCGTGGTTTTTGCGGTGGGATGGACAGCGCCCACGATGCGCCCCTCTACCAGCAGGGAATCGAGATATCGGCGGTTGATGGCGATGGAATCGCCGGGATGTTCGTTTGCCATGGCACGACCCTCCTAAATGGAAATATGAGCTTTTTCCGCCTCCGCCGCCACATAGGCGTAGGCCTTTTCGTATTCTTCAAAGGTCTGCATATGCTCCAGCAGCACGGGGGCGTCGGCGGGCAGATAACGGTTCATAATCGTCAATACGTTCCGGAAATTGAGTTCGCCCTCGCCGGGGCTGCACTCCTCCAGGATCGTGGTCAGGCGGGTGGGATGCATGCGGGTATCTTTCAGATGGGTGCTTTTGATATAGGGCGCTAAAGTTCGGAAGCATTCGTCGATGAAGCCCTCCGCGTCCAGATACCGCCGGGGGCAGTTGATCATGTTTACAAAATCCATGTGCGCGCCGAATTGCTTCCTGTCCACGTCCCGGATGAGCTGTACATAGGCTTCCGGGCTGTCGGGCACTATCCAGGGCATGGGTTCGATGCAGTAAAAGGCCCGTTCCGGCTTCACGCTGTCGATGATGTCCCGGATGGAGGCAATGATCTTTTCGTATGTTTCCGGGGTGAAATTGCTCTTATCGGCGGCGTCCCAGCCCAAACGGCTTTCCGTGCCCACGATGTTGACACAGCAGGGAATATTCCACTCGTCGGCCAGGGCCAGCTGCCCTTTGGCGTAGGCCAAATGGGCGGCGGCCAAATCGGGATCGGGGTCAAACAGGTTTTTCCAAACGCCCACTTCCGCGATGACCGCGCTCTGCCGTTTGGCGGCGGCGCAGTATGCGGCGATTTCATCCTTTGGCGTATGGCAGGTAAAGGGCGCGGTAACGGCTTTAAAGTGCGATTGCCTGAGCAGCCCTTCCCATTCTTCCGGGGTGCTGAAACGCCCGGCCACAGTTCCTCCTAACAGCATGGATGACCTCCTCTTTCTATGCATGCATATTGAAATAAGCACCGACGAAGATTGCCGGAGAGTTCCAGTAAATGGCGATCTCGTTGGTATCGGCGCTGGGTGTCTCGTCCAGAAAATACTTGGCCGGGGGCGTATCCTCACCCAGCTTTTCTTTCGTCGTGGGATACGGGAAACGCTTGTTGGGCCCGCCGGAAATCAGGCCGGGCACCGGCGCGTCGATCCCGTCCGCCCCGGAGGGACGATGGTGGGGATGCAGGACGCGCTTTTCCCCGAAGCCGGTGACAAAGCAAGTGTCCAGGGCGTTCATGCCAAGGGCGTAATGCCATTGCAGCAGAGCCGCGTCCCGCATATCCTCCCGCCCGGTGATCAGCGCGTTCAGGATCATGGACATGGCGTTTCCCATAATGGGCAGGATGCTGCCCCAAATGTAGCGATCCGGGGAAAGGGCGGTACCGTAACCCGATTGCCGCGACAGGGCCAGCGCTTCTTCGCTCTGCGCCAAATAATCCTTTTTCAGCGCGTCATACAGGATAGAGCCCGCCTTTTCCTTCAAATCGAACAGGCAGCACAGGGCGCCCAGGCCTCCCACGCTGGCCCAGCCAAACGCCGTCAGCCGCTGTCCGGCAGCATAAAGCGCTTCCGCCGCCTCCCGGAACCTCGCCTGTCCCGTGGCGGCATACAATTCGCAGGCAGCCCAGAAACGCTCGTCCTTATCGCTCTGGTCGCCGTACTGGCCTGTGCGCACGCCTTCCGGGTTCACGAAGGAAACAAATTCCGGGTGACTTTGCAGCCAATCCCACGCCCGCAGGGCGGAAAGGAGCATGCGGTTGGCGAAGGGCGCGTCGAAAGCGCGGTATACCCGGCTTGCCAGGGAAAGGCACGCACAGGCCGCCCCGGTGGCGCAGGAGGAAACCGGCATCAGGTATTCCGTTTCCCCGTCCTCCTGGGGCATGATGAAGGGCGCGAACCGCGCTTTGGTAAGCTTATGATGGAACGCGCCGTCGGCGCGCTGCATCTGCAAGATCCATTCCAGCTCCCAGCGGGCTTC
>CACWWM010000053.1 GCA_902764565.1 uncultured Eubacteriales bacterium | reverse complement strand
CGTCTGGGTGTGGATCAAACCGGCGGATTACTGGCCGGTGAAATTCCGCATGCTGGACAGCGGCAAGCGCGCCCTGGACAAAGCGGGCATTTCCATCCCCTATCCGCAGATGGACGTGCATATGAAATAATAACGGCGGCACGCAGACGCTTCAAAAGAAAAGGAAAGAAAGGCACCGTTCACCATGAAGAAAATGTTTTTGCTTTTGCTGCTGGCGGCGGCTTGTCTGGGCCTGTATTATTTCTCCCAGAACAAAGAAACAGCGGCCGCAGTCGCGCCCGCCAAACAAAATAACCTTCCGGAAGTGCTGCTGGTGAACGGGGATCATCCCCTGCCGGAAAACTACGCGCCCAAGGAGCTGGTGAACCTCTACGCCCAGAAGCGCCATTTCCTGCTGGCCAACAGCTCCATCGAGCTGGAAAAAGAGGCCTTCGAGGCCGCCAACCGCATGTTCAAGCTGGCGGAGGACGAGGACATGAACGGCTTCATCCTCACCAGCGGCTACCGCACCCGGGAAAAGCAGGCCGAGCTTTACGCGGAAAACACCGACGGCACGGCCCAGCGCCCCGGCTGCAGCGAGCATGAAACCGGCCTGGCCTTCGACGTGACCACCCGCTACGATTCCGGCACCTTCGAGGATACGGCGCAGTTCAAGTGGCTGATCGAACACTGCTGGGATTTCGGCTTCATCCTGCGCTATCCCAAGGACAAAACGAACATCACCGGCATCGCCTACGAATCCTGGCATTACCGTTATGTAGGCGAGGAAGCCGCGAAGATCATCCGCGAAAACGGCTGGACGCTGGAAGAATACTGCGCGGCGCGCAAATAAAGCGAAAGGCTTCTTAAAGCAAATCGTTCAGGCGCTTGCCGTAGAAGAAATTGCGCACCATCCCGTCAAACTCCGTCCACAAAGGCAGGGTTTTGCAGATTTCCTTTCGTGGACATTGAATATCCGGATCGGCCAGACAGGCCACGGAAGAAAGCGTGCCCTCCATCAGTTCGATGATCTCCCCCACGGTATATGCTTCCGGCGAACGGCACAGCTTATACCCGCCGCCCTTGCCGCTGGCCCCGGCGATCATCTTCGCTTTCACCAGATCCTTCACGATGATTTCCAGATACTTTTTGGAAATCTCCTGCCGCTCCGCGATATCCTTTAAGGGCACCGGCCTCTCTCCCCCATGCTCGGCCAAATCGATCATCACCCGCAGGGCGTACCGCCCCTTCGTGGAAATCATTCCCCTCACCTGCTTTACCTTATGATTGCCTATTTTACCGCAAGGTAAGAGGGCAAGTCAAGGCCGAAAAAAGAGCAGGAGAAGAAAAAAGAAAATCAAAAAAATTCCTTATTTACCTATTGACATAGTAGGTTTTTCGTGATAAGATAAGCGCGTTCAAAGGAACAGACTGTGGAAAGGAGGCGCGAAGCATGGCAGGCTACAAGCTTTTGCAGGAAAACTGTATGTGTTGTCGAATGAGATATGTCCGGGCATGTACACGGGCTGACGCGTTCGACGGCCTTGCCGCGCGCCTTTCAGGGGTTTCGTAAACGGAAACCCGCGAAATACAGCCTTATGCCCGGGAGCCTCGCACAGAAGCGCCCGGGTTTTGTTATACTCAAATCAATCAAAAAAAGAGAGGTAGAAAAAAATGTCTAAGATTTACAAGGGAACCCTGGGTTTGATCGGCAACACGCCCCTGGTGGAGGTGGCCAACATTGAAAAGGAACTGGGCCTGGAAGCCACCGTGCTGGTGAAGCTGGAATACTTCAATCCCGCCGGCAGCGTGAAGGACCGCATCGCCAAAGCCATGATCGAGGACGCGGAAGCAAAGGGCCTGCTGAAGCCCGGCTCCGTCATCATCGAGCCCACCAGCGGCAACACCGGCATCGGCCTGGCCGCCATCTCCGCCGCCAAGGGCTACCGCATCATCCTGACCATGCCCGAAACCATGAGCGTGGAGCGCCGCAACATCCTGAAAGCCTACGGCGCGGAGCTGGTGCTCACCGAAGGCGCGAAAGGCATGAAGGGCGCTATCGCCAAGGCCGAAGAGCTGTCCAGGGAAATCTTCACCGCGCCACCACCGGCCCCGAAATCTGGAACGACACCGACGGCAAAGTGGACATCTTCATCGCGGGCGTGGGCACCGGCGGCACCGTGACCGGCACCGGCGAATATCTGAAATCCCAGAATCCCAACATCAAAGTGGTGGCCCTGGAGCCCAAGGACTCCCCCGTTCTCTCCGAAGGCAAAGCGGGCGCGCACAAGATTCAGGGCATCGGCGCGGGCTTCGTGCCCGACGTGCTGAACACCGACGTGTATGACGAAGTGTTCAAGGCCGCCAATGAGGACGCCTTCGCCGCCGCCAAGCTCCTCGCCAGGAAGGAAGGCATTTCCGTGGGCATTTCCTCCGGCGCGGCCCTCCACGGCGCCATCGAACTGGCCAAGCGCCCCGAAAACAAAGGCAAGGTCATCGTGGCCCTGCTGCCCGACAGCGGCGACCGCTACTATTCCACGGCGCTGTTTACGGAGTAATTTTATAATATGCGGGGGAAACCACTCTTTGGATGCCAAAGAGTGGTTTCCCCCGTTCCCCCTTCCGAGAAAGCAATATGGGAGCAAGTGATAGCGCTATTCTTTTCTATCCCTCATCTTTATTACAAAATTAAAACAGAAACCCGCCCTTGTCCGGCATGCCGGATAAGGGCGGATTCATGTTTACAGATGATTATTCGGCGGGTTTTTCGGCCTTGGGCTTGCGGGCCCGGGGCTTCTTCTCGGCGGGTGCTTCTTCCTTCACCTTTTGGGCCCGGTGTTTCTTTTCGGCGGGCTTTTTTTCGGTCTTTTCGGCTTTTTCTGCCTTTTCAGCCTTAGGTTTGCGGGCCCGGGGCTTCTTTTCCACAGGCGCTTCCGCCGCGGGGGCGGTTTCCGCTTTGGGCTGTGCGGCGGCGGTGCCCGCCAGCATATCCCTGTACAGGGACAGGTACATTTCCGCGCTGTGGGACCAGGAATAATCGCCGGTCATGGCCCGGTGCTGCAGCAGCTTCCAAATGTCCTGCTTCTCCCGATAGAAGAACACGGCCCGGCGGATCACGTACAGCATATCGTGGGCGTTATAATTGAAGAAGGTGAAGCCGTTGCCCGCGCCGTTGGCCTCGTTGTAGGAAAGCACGGTGTCCCGCAGGCCGCCGGTTTCACGCACGATGGGCAGCGTGCCGTAGCGCAGGGAAATCATCTGGCTCAGGCCGCAGGGCTCGAACTGGGAGGGCATGAGGAACATATCCGCGCCCGCGTAAATGCGGTGGGCCAGCGCGCCGTCCATCTTGAACCGCGCCGCCACCCGGCCCGCGTACTGCTGCTCGGCCCAGCTGAACAGGTTCACGTACTTGGCGTCGCCCATGCCCAGCACCACCAGCTGCACCTTTTCGTCCATGATTTCGCTGATTACCCGATCCACCAGATCCAGGCCTTTCTGATTGCTCAGGCGGCTGATGATGGCGATGATGGGAGTATCCGCTTCCACGTCCAGGCCCAGCTCCACCTGCAAGGCGCGCTTGCATGCCGCCTTGCCGGACAGATCGTCCACCGTATACCGGGCGGGAATCAGGGGATCCTTTTCGGGATCGTATTCGATGATGTCGATGCCGTTCAGCACGCCGGACAGGTGTTCCCGCCTGGCGCGCAGCAGGCCGTCCATGCGCTCGCCGTAATAGGCGGTCTGGATTTCCTCGGCGTAGGAGGGGCTCACGGTGGTGATCTCGTCGGAATACACCAGGCCGGCCTTCATAAAGTTGGCGCAGCCGTAGCATTCCAGCTTATCATCGGTATAGTATTCATCGTCCAGGGCCAGCACGTCCTGCACGTCCTGGATGCCGAAAATGCCCTGATACTGCAAATTGTGGATGGTGAACACCGTGCGGATGGCGGAGAAGAACTCCAGCTGGCTGTACTGGATGCGCAGCAGCGCCGGGATCATGCCGCTCTGCCAGTCGTTGGCGTGGATGATATCCGGCCGGAAGCCGATCAGGGGTAGGCAGTTGAGCACGCTGCGGCAGAAGAAGCCGAAGCGCTCGTGCTCGTCGCCGCCCATACCGTAGATGTAGCTGCGGCCAAAATAGTATTTATTGTCCACGAAATAGAAGGTCACGCCGCTGTATTCCAGGGATTCGATGCCGCAGTACTGCTTGCGCCAGCCCAAATCCACCTCAAAGTCCAGCTCGTGCTTCATCTTGTTCACATACTCTTCGGGGATGGCGCTGTACAGGGGCAGGATCACGCGCACGTCGTTGCCCTTTTTCGCCAGTACGGGCGAAAGCGCGCCCACCACGTCGGCCAGGCCGCCGGTTTTCACGAACGGCACACATTCGGACGTCGTAAACAGGATTTTCAAAATCGTTCACCTCGCTCTATCAATATCTGTTTATACAGTAGAACGCGGGCGGATGGGCTTTGCATCCGTCCACGGCCAGGAACGTTTATACGGTGTAGTTCTTCGCCACCACCACGGGGTAGTTCTGGGTGGCCAGCAGGCGGCCGTTTTCGGACACCGTAGCCTGCTTATCCAGGATGCAGTACTGCAATTCAGCGCCGTTCATCACTTCACCGTCCTGCATGACGATGCAGTTGCGCACCACCGCGCCTTTGCCCACGTGCACGCCCCGGAACAGGATGCTGTTTTCCACCGTGCCTTCGATCACGCAGCCGTCGGCGATAAGGGAATTTTTCACCTTCGCGCTGCTGGTATGGCGGGTGGGCATTTCATCCCGCAGCTTGGTGAGCACGGGCCGCTCGGCGGGGAAAATGTCCTTGCGGGTTTCCTGATCCAGCAGTTCCATGGAGCAGTTGAAATAGCTCTGCACGGAATCCATGGGCCAGGCCCTGCCGGGATTCTCATAGCCGTACACCTTGAGGGTGCGTTCCCGGATGGCGTCCATGAGCACGTCCCGGGTCAGATGGTGATAGCCCTTGGACACGGTTTCGTCCACCACCTGGATCAGAAGCTCCCGGCGGATGCAGAAGGCTTCCAGGTAGGTGTAGGGCAGGTGCGGGATGGTGGGATCGGATTCCAGGGCGGACACGCGGCCGTCCTCCTCCACCTGGATGTAGCGGCCGTAGCCGTTGCGCCGTGCGCCGGGATCGCGGGTATACATCAGGGTGATGTCCGCGCCGGAAGCCTCGTGGGCGTCCACCATGGCGTCGAACCGGGCGGAAAAGAGCATATGGGTGTCGGTGGACACGACATAGCGCTCCTTGCTGCGGCGCAGGTAATGCAGGTTGGCGTGCAGGGCGTCCAGGAACCCGGTGTACACGCCCACGTTGTCGTTATTGGTAAAGGGCGGCAGGAACATCAGGCCCGCCCGCTTGCCGTGCAGGTCCCATTCGCGGCCGGAGCCCAAATGATCCATCAGGCTGTTGTAATTCTTCTGGGTGATCACACCCACGTTGCGGATGCCGCTGTCCACCATGGCGGACAGGGGAAAGTCGATCAGCCGGTAGCGGCCGCAAATGGGCACGGCGGCCACGGCGCGTTCCGCCGTCAGCTCCTTGAGCTGGTTTTCCCGATCAGCGGTATAAATAATCCCCATGATATTTTTCACGGTCGTATCCCCCTAATCACTCTTCACCGAATTGTTCGCCGGCGGCCACCTTGCCGCCTTCCGGCACCACCGTATCCTGGCCCACCACGGCGATCAGGCCGTCGCCTGCCTCGCCCACAGCGGCGCCCTTGGAAATCACGGCGTTTTCCGCCACGATCGCGCGGCGCACCACGGCGCCCGATTCGATCTTCGCCCCGGGCATGATCACGCTGTCGATCACCTGCGCGCCTTCCTCCACGGTCACGCCGGAGGAAAGGATGGAATGGCACACCTCGCCATATACTTCGCAGCCTTCGGTGATCAGGCAGTTATCCACTTTGGCCTTGTCCGCCACGAACTGGGGAATCATGCCCAGGTTCCGGGCGTAGATGCGGAATTTCTTGTCGTGCAGGTCGATTTCGGGCTGATCCTCCAGCAAATCCATATTGGCTTCCCACAGGCTTTCGATGGTGCCCACGTCCTTCCAGTAATCGTTGAAGGAATAGGCCACCATCTTCTGGCCGTCCGCCAGCATCTTGGGGATGATGTTCTTGCCGAAGTCGTTGGAGGAGTTGGGATCCTTTTCATCCTCCGTCAGGTACTTGCGCAGCTTGTCCCAGGTGAACACATACACGCCCATGGACGCGTTGTTGGATTTGGCGTGCTTGGGCTTTTCCTCGAATTCGGTAATGTTGTCGTTTTCGTCGGTGTTCATAATGCCGAAGCGGTGGGTTTCCTCCCAGGGCACCTGGCGCACGGCGATGGTGGCGTCGGCCCCATGGGCTTCATGGCAGGCCACCATGGCGGCGTAATCCATTTTATAAATATGGTCGCCGGAAAGGATCAGCACATATTCGGGATTGTACTGCTCGATGAAGGAAAGGTTCTGATAGATGGCGTTGGCCGTGCCCTTGTACCATTCGCCGGTGGCACCGGTCTGATAAGGCGGCAGCACGAACACGCCGCCGTTGACCACGTCCAGATCCCACGGGGCGCCGCTGGCAATATAGGCATTCAGTTCCAGGGGGCGGTACTGGGTCAGCACGCCCACCACGTCGATGCCGGAATTGGCGCAGTTGGAAAGCGGGAAATCGATGATCCTGTACTTTCCGCCGAAAGGAACCGCAGGCTTGGCCATGTGCCGGGTAAGAATGCCCAGTCGGCTGCCCTGGCCCCCTGCCAGCAGCATGGCGACACAGCGTTTTTTGCGAAGCATATGAAACACGTCCTCCTTAATTGAATGATCCTTTGTACGCAAATTTATTTGCGTTTTGATTCATTCTTATTTTATATGATTTGATAGATTCCTTCAATGGATATTCTATGACCAATTTATCAATCCTCAATTCGCCGCACCCGGTAATAGACCGTGGCAAGCGGCGGCACGCATACGGTGGCCGAGCAGGGCAGATCGTTATACGGCGCGTTTTCCGAACGGATGGGGCCGGGGTTGTATTGATTGCTGCCCGCGAATTCCTCCCGGTCGGAATTGAGGATTTCGGTCAGCTCGCACGGGAAGGGCAGGGCCACCCGGTATTCGCCGTAGGGCTGGGGGGTGAAATTGGTCACGGCGGCGACGGCGTTTCCTTGCCCGTCCATGCGCAGGAAAGCCACGATGCTGCGGTCCGCGTCGTTCACGTTCAGCCACTGGAAGCCGTCCCAGCTGTCGTCCACGCTGTGCAGGGCCGGTTCCTCCCGGTACAAATGGTTCAATGCCTTCACATAGCGCTGAAGCCGGGCGTGGTTTTCGTAATCCAGCAGCATCCAGTCCAATTGCTCCGCGTCCCGCCATTCCACGAACTCGCCGAACTCGCCGCCCATGAACAGCAGCTTTTTCCCCGGATGGGCCATGTAATAGCCGTACAGCGCCCGAAGGCCGGCGAATTTGCGCCAATGATCGCCGGGCTGCTTATCCAGCATGGAATGCTTGCCGTGCACCACCTCGTCGTGGGAGAAGGGCAGCACGTAATGCTCGCTGAACGCGTACATCATGGAGAAGGTGATCTTGTCGTGATGATATTTGCGGTAAATGGGGTCCAGCGCGATATAGGACAGGATATCGTTCATCCAGCCCATGTTCCACTTGAAGCCGAAGCCCAATCCGTCCTCCCGGGTGGGATGGGTCACCTTGGGGAAAGCGGTGGATTCCTCCGCCACGGTGATCGCGCCGGGACATTCCCGGTACACGGTTTCGTTCATGCGCCGGAGGAACGCGATGGCGTCCAGGTTTTCCCGTCCCCCGTACTGGTTGGGCAGCCAGTAGCCCGGGCCGCGCCCAAAGTCCAGATACAGCATGCAGCTCACCGCGTCGCAGCGCAGGCCGTCGGCGTGATATTCCTTCAGCCAGTACACCGCGTTGGAAAGCAGGAAGCTGCTCACCTCGCCCCGGGCATAATCGAACAGGGTGGTGCCCCACTGGGGCATTTCGGAGCGGCGCTCGTCCGCGTGCTCATAGCAGGGGGTGCCGTCAAAGCGGCGCAGGCCCACTTCGTCCTTGGGGAAATGGGCGGGCACCCAGTCCAGGATCACGCCGATCCCCGCCTGGTGCAGCCTGTCCACCAGGGACCTGAACTGATCCGGCGTGCCGAAGCGGGAGGTGGGGGCATAGTAACCCGTCACCTGGTAGCCCCAGGAGCCGTCGAAGGGATGCTCCATGACCGGCAAAAGCTCCACATGGGTATAGCCCATGTCCTGCACATAGGGCACCAGTTGATCGGCGATTTCCGTGTAATTCAGCATCCGGCCGTTTTCTCCCTGCCGCCAGGTGCCCAGGTGCAGCTCGTAAATGTTCATGGGGCTGCGGCAGGGATCGCGCTGAGCGCGCCGCTCCATCCACTCCCCGTCGCCCCAGCGGTAGCCCTCCAGGCTCCGCATTTTGCTTGCGTTGTTGGGGCGCAGCTCGCTTTCAAAGGCATAGGGGTCGGCCCGGTAATGCCATTCCCCGTCCGCGCACTCGATGGCGTATTTGTAGGCCCGAAGCCTTTCCGCCGCTTCTGGGAAGGAAAAACGGGCAGGGTCGCTTTCCGGGGTAAACAGCCTGTCCGGCAGCCGCAGTTCCCAAATGCCGTCGTACTGCTTCACCATGGGATAAGCGTCCCGATTCCAGCCGCAGAATTCCCCGATCAGCGACACGCGCCGGGCATTGGGCGCCCAGACGGAAAAATGCCATTTCAGTTCTCCGTTTTCCTCCACGGGATGGGCTCCTAAGAAATTATATGCGTCAAAACACACGCCCTGATGAAAGCTTTCGCGCCTGACGCCGTCCGGCGGATTATACCACATGCGCTCATCTCCTTTTCTACTGTATGCCTCTTCCATGATTATATCATAATTTTACCGCTTTTTCCAGTATTTTTATCCAATTTTTCTGCAATAATACGGTACAGCCGCTTCTGTTTCAAAACGGCGGCATTTTTTCCATATGGAGGAGCAGCATGGTTCATTCCGTTTCCCATAAAACGCGCCTGCGCAGCCCAAGGGGGCTTACGGAGCATATCCGCAAAGCCCGCGAGGCGGTCTGCGGCATTCCCCGGGAGGCGCTTTCCCCCGTCGGCGTATGGGCGGAGGATCACGCCCTGTTTCTTTTGGAGGAAGCGGACGCCCTGGAACGGGCGCTGAAACGCGCGCCCCGGCTGCCGGGAGAGGGCGGCGTGCCAAGGCTTTTGCGCTGGGCGCGGGCGGTGTGCGAAGAGAACCAGGGGGAAATTTCCGCGCCGCTGATCGTCCGGGTGATCCAAAGAGAAGCGGGAGAAGAAGAGATCACCGAGGAAGAGCTTTCGCTTTTGCCCCGGGCCCTTGCCTGCGCCCTGTTTGAACGCATGGAGGAAATGCTGGAAAGCTGTATACAGGAAAAGGAACGGCGGACGCGCGTCCTTGCCTGGGCCAAACGCTTTTCCGCCGGAGAGCGGGACGAACTGCCCAGGGACGGCGCTTTGCTTTCAGCGCTGCTCCAGGCCCTCTCGGAGGAAGAAAACCCAGCGGGGCTGCGCCGGGCGGACGAAGCGCTTCGCGCCTTAGGCCTGCGCTGGGAAGAAATCGTTCGGCAGGAGCAGGATAGGCAAGCGGCCCAGGGGCTGGACGCGGGCAGGCTCATTTCCTCTCTGCGCGGGCTTTCCCGGCTGCCCTTTGACGCTGTGCGGGAGCGTTTAAGCCCTGTGATTCGTATTTTGCGGGCCGATCCAACCTTCCCCCGCATGGATCAGGAAAGCCGCGGCCTGTACGTGGGCCGCGCATGCCTGATCGCCAAACGTCTGCGCATTTCCCAAAGCGCCGCGGCACGGGCCGCCGTAGCCCTGGCGGAAGGGAAAAGCGGCCCGGAGGGCGAAGCGGGGTATTATCTGCTGGATCGGCCCGACCTGATCGCCGTTTCTCTGCACAGGCGCAAGCGCCCCTCCTTTGCCCTGCGGCATCGGACGGGTCTGTTCCTTGCGCCCCTGTACGGCGGGGCGGCGGCGTGTTTGGCCGTTTCCGCGCTGGCGGGCGCGCCCTGGTATCTGTGGGGGCCGATGGCGCTGTGCGTTTCGGAAATCCTTCGGAGGTTGGAATACGCCGTGCTCCGCAGGCTTCTTCCCGCCCGCATGCTGCCCCGGCTGCGGGTAAAATGCCTGACCCCGGCAACCCGCACCCTGGTGGTGATCCCCGCCCTGCTCACCTCCCGGAAGGAGGCCATGCGTTTGGTGCGTCAGCTTTCGGTACTGCGCCGGGCCGCAGACGACCCCTGCCTGGATTTCATGCTGCTGGCCGATTTTGCCGACAGCGCCGCGGAAACCGAAGCAGCGGACGAAGATATTCTTTGGGCCGCCAGACTGGCCGTGGAAGAATTGAACCGGCAGCAGGGCGGCGGCTTTTTCTATCTGCACCGGGCGCGCAGATGGGACATGGGCCAGCGCGCCTATACGGGACGGGAGCGCAAACGGGGTGCGCTGGAAAGCCTGAATCAACTGCTGACGGAAGGAACATGCGCTGATTCCTTCCTTTATATGTCCCACGGCGGAGACGAGCTCAGGCATCGTTACGCCTATGTGATCACCCTGGACGCCGATACCTTCCTGCCGCCCGGCGCGGCCCGCCAATTGGTGGGAGCCATGCTTCACCCGCTTCAGCGGGGACGGGTGGGCGTAATTCAGCCCCGGATGGAAACGGCCCCGGACCGGGTGCGCACCCACGCCCAGAAGTGGCTGGGCGGTATGGGCGGGGCCGACCCTTATCATCTGTCCGTGCAGGATGTGTACCAGGACGTGTTCGGCCACGGCTCCTTCGTGGGCAAGGGCATTTACGAGCCGGAAGCCTGGACGCGGCTTCTGGCGGGCCGCCTGCCCCGGGGGCGGCTGCTGAGCCATGACCTGATCGAGGGGGAAATCGTGGGCAGCGCGCTTTCGGACGACGTGGTGCTGTTCGACGGCCATCCCGCCCGCCTGTCCGGCTGGCAGAAACGGCTGCACCGCTGGACGCGGGGCGACTGGCAATTGCTGCCTTTCTTGGCGGACGCCCGGCTTTCCCTGCTTTCCCGGCATAAAATCTGGGACAACCTGCGCCGATCCCTGCTGCCCGCCGCCCAATGCCTGCTGCTGATCGCCGGGGCGTTTTTCAATTCTCCCCTGCTGACGCTTCTGGCGCTGCCCTGGCCCCTGCGTGGCATGGACAAGCGCCTGTTCCTGCTGCCCTGCAAGGCGTATACCACCCTGGACGCGGCGGCGCGGGCGCTGTACCGCCAGTTCGTCAGCCGCCGGAATCTGCTCTCCTGGATCACGGCGGCCCAGGCGGAGGAAAACGGGGCCCTGCCCCTCCCATGACGCGAAGCGACGCGGAGGACGCCCGGAAGCTGGCCCGCCGCACCTGGCAGTTTTTTGAGGACAGCGTATCGGCGGACACCCTGTTCCTGCCCCCGGACAACGTGCAGGAGGAACCGAAAAAAGGCCCCGCCCTGCGCACCTCCCCCACCAATATGGGCCTGTACCTGCTTTCCTGCTGCGCGGCTCACGCCCTGGGCTTCCTTCCCATCGGGGAATTATCCCAAAAACTGAACGATACCCTGAACACCCTGGAAAAATTGCCAACCTGGCACGGACATTTCTACAACTGGTACAGCCTGCGCACCGGCGAGCCCTTGGGGCCTCGTTTCGTATCCACCGTGGATTCCGGCAACTGCGCGGCCTGCCTGCTGTGCTGCGCTCAACTGCTGCGCATGTGGCTGCCCAAGCTGCCGGAGGAAGGCCGTTCCCTGCCCGCGCGCCTGGACGCCCTGGCCCACGGCATGGATTTTTCCGCCCTGTACGATGAAAAGGCCCACCTGTTTTACGTGGGCTGGGAGGCGGAGGCCCGCCGGTTCACCCCCTCCCATTACGACTGTTTGGCCAGCGAAGCGCGGCTGACTTCCTTCGTTGCCATCATGCTGAATCAAACGGAGCGGAAGCACTGGCTGTACCTGAACCGGGCCGTCGCCAAAGCGGGCTTAGGGTCGGCGCTGCTCTCCTGGGGCGGAACGATGTTTGAATACCTTTTGCCCCAGCTGTTCCTGCCCCTCCTTCCCGGCACGCTGATCGGGGAAAGCTGCCTGAACGCCGTGCGCGCCCAGATGGCCGCCGACCCGAGCCGGCCCTTCGGCATCAGCGAAAGCGGTTATTACGCCTTCGATCCCGAAATGAATTACCAGTACCGGGCTTTCGGCCTGCCCCTTTTGGCCCGCAGCGGGGAAACGGCGGGAAAAACCGTCGCGCCCTACGCCTCCATGCTGGCCTTTCCCCTTTTCCCCCGGGCCGCCGCGAAAAACATGCGGCGCATGCAGCGCCTGGGCTGGGAGGACGGGCACGGCTTTTTTGAAGCGGCGGACTGGGAAGAAGATCACCGGCCTCGCGTCGTACAAAGCCACATGGCCCATCATCAGGGTATGATCCTGTGCGCCCTGTGCAACGCCCTGGAAAACGGGGCGCTGACCCGGGCCTTTATGGCGCTGCCCGCCGCGAAAGCCAACGCCTGCCTGCTGTGGGAACGCGCGCCCCGCCATGCCCGGCGGCGCATCGCTCTGCCCCCGCCCCGGCAGGAGGAAGCCGCGGCGGCCTTTCCCCCGCCCCGGCCCGCCCGGTCCGGCCTGCCCCTGGAAACCCAGCTTTTATCCGGCGGCGGCGCGCGCTGGCTGCTCACTTCCCTGGGCCAGGGCTTTCTGGCGGCGGGGAATATGATGATCACCCGGTTCGATGCCCAGGCGGGCAGCCAGACCGGCCCGCAGTTCTATTTGCGGGACAGGCAGTCCGGCGCTTTTCTCCGGCCTGCCGTTTCCGGCGGCGCGTTCTTTGGGGAGGGCGCGGCCCTGTTCCGCGTTTCATGGCAGGGAATGCGCGTAGCCCTGCGCTGCTGCGTGGACCCCCTCACCGGCATGGCCGTGGCGGCGCTGCACGCGGAAAACATGACGAATACGGAAAAAGAAATCGAAGCCATCTCCTTTCTGGAAATCGCCCAGGGCCCCCGGGAAGCGGACGAAGCTCACCCCAATTTCCGGGATCTTTCCGTGCGCGTTTCCCCCTGGGGCAGCCGGGGCCTCCTTTCCCGCCGTCTGCCGAGAGATGAAAAAGACCGCATGCCCCTCATCGCCCACGCGGTGACGGGGGATGTGTTTGCCCTGCGCAGGCAGGGCGACCGGGCGCTGTTCCTGGGCCGGGAAGGGACTTACGCCGCCCCGGAACAGCTCACCCTTCCGGATGACGCCTGCGTGTTCCGCACGGGGGACGTGATCGCCCCCTGTCTGTCCCTCCGCGCCCGAATGCGGGTGCCCGCAGAAGGCAAAGCGGCGGTGTATTTCCTGACCCTGACGGCGGACAGCGAGGAAGCGCTTGCTGCCGTTCCCCTCACCATTTCCCGCGCCCAGGCGTCTTTTGCCCTGGCAAAAACCCAGGAGAAAACGGTGTTCCGCTTTTTGGGCTTGGGGCCGGAATCGCCCGCCCTGTACCGGGATATGCTGGGCGCGGCGCTGTTTTACGATCAGCCCCACCAGCAGGCCCTGCCCTCCGCCCGGCCCGACGCCCTGTGGCGGGTGGGCGTGTCCGGCGCGGCGCCCGTGGTGCTGATACTGCTCACCCAGGGGACGGACCGGGCGCTGATAAGCCATGCCCTGCGCTTCCACGCCTGGCTGCGCATGGGCGGCGTAAACACCGATCTCATTTTCTTCTGCCCGCCGGAAAACGGCTATTTTCGTCCCGTGCAGGATCAGGCGCGGGTGCTTGCCGCCGCCACGCCGGAAAGAGAGCTGTGGGGGCAGCCCGGCGGTCTCCATTGGGCCGAAGGCGACGAAACGCTGGCCCGCGCCCTGGAAAGTCTGGCGCGGCTGACCCTGCGCTCCGGCCAGAGCCTGAAAGCCCAATTATCCGCTCTGCGCATGCCGCTTCCCGCTGATTCGGCCCAAGCGCTGACAGAGCCCGAACCCCTGATCCCGCCGGGCCTGCAGGAGGTCAACGGCTTCGGCGGGTATCTAAGGGACGGCGGGTACTGCGTGGCCGCTCCCGCCCCCGCGCCCTGGCATCAGCTCCTGTGCAGCCCGCTTTTCGGGCTGCTGGTGTGCGAAACGGGCATCCTGCA
>CACWWM010000052.1 GCA_902764565.1 uncultured Eubacteriales bacterium | reverse complement strand
CCAGGAGGGCATGGAAACCCATCTGCTCCATGTGGGCAATAAGGACATTCGGGGCTGCATTTCCTGCAATACCTGCGAAAAACGGGGCAAGTGCGTGTTTGATGACGCGGTGAACGAAGCCGCGCCCCTGTTTGAACAGGCGGACGGCCTGGTGGTGGGCAGCCCGGTTTACTACGCCTCTCCCAACGGCAGCCTGCTTTCCTTCCTGGATCGGCTGTTTTACAGCACGTCCTTCTCCAAGCAAATGAAGGTGGGCGCGGCGGTAGTGAGCTGCCGCCGGGGCGGAAACACCGCTTCCTTCGACGTGCTGAATAAGTATTTCACCATCAGCGGCATGCCGGTGGCGTCCTCCACCTACTGGAATCAGGTGCACGGCTTCACCGCCGAGGACGTGAAAAAGGATTTGGAGGGTCTGCAGACCATGCGCAACCTGGCCCGGAACATGGCCTTTCTGATCAAAGCCATTGCGGACGCGAAGGAAAAGTACGGTCTGCCGCCGGTGGAACGCTCGTACTTTACCAGCTTCCCGGATGGGAAATAAACTTTCAGACTGATTTGCGATAATTCAGATTTACATGCGTTTCCCCCACGGCTTTCCCGGAAAGGCGTCCGGGGGAATGTATCATCACGGTCCCAACAGCCGATTCTGGCGATAGCCCAAAAAGCCGTGAAGTTCGGAAGCAGCTTCCGTTCTTCACGGTTTTTTCTGACACATACCGCCAGAAGAATGAAAAAAGGCCTCCGAAGAGACCTTTGACGCATCTTGGACATTGAATGATGGTCTGAAACGAGTTGGATCAGGCTTCCGGCTCCATGATCGCCGGGAACAGATACAGCACCGGCCCAAATTCTATCATGTTGAAGCGCATGGACAGGGCACCGTCCTCAAGCAATTGCAGGGTGAAAACGATCACGTTTTCTTCCGGCTGAAAGCACAGCGCGCCATCGGCGAAGGTCACGGGCAGGGGCTCGGTTTCCAATTCGGGCATACCCGTAAAGAATGCCATGCCGTCCTCGATTTTCAGGGTGAGCAGGGAGGTCATGCCCAGCGTTTCCAGCTCGTTCTGCGCATCGAGCATATTTCCGGCGAGGTCGGCGTAAGCGCAGACCCAGCTTCCCTCGTAATCCTGGGCTGTGGCTTCGGGATCGGGTTCCCCGGGCGTGTAGCCTTCGGCCAGGGCGGGCAGCATCGCGCACAGAAGCGCCAGGGCGGTCAGGATACATACGGCCTTTTTCATGTTCCCATCCTTCCTTTCAGCGTGAGTTTATTTTTTCCCGTCCACCATGGCCTGAACCTTGATGGGCAGGCCGTACAGGTTGATGAAACCGGCGGCGTCGGCCTGGTTGTAATCGCTTTCGCCGAAGGTGGCGATGGATTCGGAGTACAGGGAGTTTTCGCTCCACACGCCCGCCTTGATGATGTTGCCCTTGTAGAGCTTGAGCTTCACGGTGCCGGTGACCTTTTCCTGGGTCTTGTCCACGAAGGCGGAAAGAGCTTCCCGCAGGGGGGTGAACCACTGGCCGTTGTAGACCAATTCGGCAAAGGTGATGCTCAGCTTCTGCTTTTCGTGCATGGTCATCTTGTCCAGGCACACGCTTTCCAGGTATTCATGGGCCTTGTACAGGATGGTGCCGCCGGGGGTTTCGTACACGCCGCGGCACTTCATGCCCACCAGCCGGTTTTCCACGATGTCCAACAGGCCGATGCCATTCTTGCCGCCCAGCTCGTTGAGCTTCAGGATGATTTCCTTGGCGGTCATGGCGGCCCCGTTCAGCTTCACGGGCTTGCCCTGATCAAAGTCCAGGGTGATATAGGTGGGCTCGTCCGGCGCGTCCAGGGGAGAAACGCCCATTTCCAGGAAGCCGGGCTTTTCGTACTGGGGCTCGTTGCCGGTGTCTTCCAGATCCAGGCCCTCATGGCTCAGGTGCCACAGGTTTTTATCCTTGGAATAGTTGGTTTCCCGGTTGATGCGCAGGGGCACGTTGTGAGCCTCGGCGTAGTCGATTTCTTCATCGCGGCTCTTGATGTCCCATTCCCGCCAGGGGGCGATGATGGGCATGGTGGGGGCGAAGTGCTTGATAGCCAGCTCGAAGCGCACCTGATCGTTGCCCTTGCCGGTGCAGCCGTGGCAGATGGCGTCCGCCTTTTCTTTCAGGGCGATTTCCACCAGGCCCTTGGCGATGCAGGGGCGGGCGTGGCTGGTGCCCAGCAGATATTCTTCATATACCGCCCCGGCCTTCATGGTGGGGATGATGTAGTTGTCCACATAATCGTCGGTCAGATCCAGCACGTACAGCTTGGAAGCGCCGGTTTTCAGGGCCTTTTCTTCCAGGCCCTCCAATTCGTCGGCCTGCCCCACGTTGCCGGAAACGGCGATGACTTCGCAGTTGTTGTAGTTTTCCTTGAGCCACGGAATGATAATGGAGGTATCCAGCCCTCCGGAATACGCCAATACGACCTTTTTGATGTCCTTCTTGTCCATGATAAGTTCCCTCCTTGAATAAATACACGCTGATTATACCACGAAAGTTGGCCTTGTCAAGGGGCTTTTATGAATTTTAGTAAATATTTATACATAATATACAATTCGGCAGGAAAAGAACAGAATCCGACAGCGATAAGCAATTCCCTTATGGCCTTCTTGGAAGGGGACGAATCGCCGATGACCGCCTGTGGCGGAAATTTCATCGGCGGTATTATTTTTCATTTTCCCACGCAAAACCTTTCAAAGATTTCGTCGATCATTTTATCGTCCACCTGCTCGCCGGTGATGCGGCCCAGGGAAGCAAGCGCCTCCTGGAGGTCGATCACGGCTAAATCGACGGCCTCGCCCCGGGCGCAGGCGTCGGCGGCGGCGCGGAGGGAAGCGGCGGCTTCCCGGGCCAAAATCATGTGGCGCTGCTGGGTCAGGGCGCTTTCCCCCGCCCCCGCGCCATAGGCGGCCACCCGTTTTTCCAGGTCGCGAAGGCCCGCACCGGTTTGGGCGGAAACCACCACGGGATCGTCAAAATCGGCGGGATTCAGCACCATTTCCTTGTCGCACTGGTTCAGCACGACGATCCGGGGCGCGTCCTTGGTATCTTCCAAGAGCTGCCGATCCTCGTTGTCCAGGGGCAGGGAGGCGTTGAACACAGCCAGCACCACGTCCGCCCCGGCGATGGCCTGACGGGCGCGATCCACACCGATGCGCTCGATGGCGTCCGCGCCTTCCCGCAGGCCAGCCGTATCGGCAAAATGCACCCGCAGACCTTCGATCATCACGTCCGCCCGGATAATATCCCGGGTGGTGCCGGGAATATCGGTGACGATGGCGCGTTCCTGCCGGGCCAGGGCGTTGAGCAGGGAGGATTTGCCCACGTTGGGCCTGCCGCACAGCACGGCTTCCAGGCCCTGGTCGGCAATGCGCGCGCCGCGCTCGTCGCAGGCGGCTTCCAGTTTATCCGCCAGGCGGCGGGCTCCCGCTTCCAAATCGCTGGCCGCTTCCTCCAAGGTGATTTCCTCGGGGTAATCGATGGCCGCCGCCGCGCCGGACAGGAGGGCGATCAAATCCGCCTGGGCGGAGCGCACGAATCCGCTGACGCCGCCCTCCAACTGCCGGAGCGCCGCCCGGGCCGCCCGGCCCCCTTCGGCGGAAATCAGGGCCATCACGGCCTCCGCCCGGCTCAGATCCACGCGCCCGTTCAGAAAGGCCCGGCGGGTAAATTCCCCCGGCCCGGCGGGACGCGCGCCCAGCCGATACAGGGCGTTCAGCACGCTCTGCGCCGCCCAGGAACCGCCGTGCAGATGGATTTCCGCCACGTCCTCCCGGGTGTAGCTGCGGGGGGCGCGGAAAAGCACCGCCATACATTCGTCCAGGGTTTCCCCCTCATACACGATATGGCCGTAATACATCCGGTGGCTCTCCCAGGCGCGGGCGGGCGCAAACAGCCGGGAAAGCAGCGCTTCCGCGTCCGTGCCGCTGACGCGCACGATGGCGATGCCGCCTTCGCCCGGGGCTGTGGCCAATGCCGCGATGGTATCCTGATCCATGGTTTTTCCTTCCTTTCGGAGCGCCTGGCTCCGGTTCCTATGATAGCATAAAAACGGCACGCATGGCAAGGGAAGCAACTTTTTTACAAGTATAAATGTTACATTTTTGTTGCAATTTTGACGAAAATCTATTACAATATAAAAGCGTGAACCCTTTGGAAAGGAGCAGCCCTTCATGACGGATATTTTGGAAAGCATCATGGCGAACTTCGTGGATTTTTGCATTTATGTGGCCATCGCTCTGGTGGCGCTGATCGGTATATTCAAGTGCGTACTGCCCGTAAGCCGGGTGGCCCGCAGGCTGCGGCACGGCATTCGTCTGCTGGAAACCGCCACAGGCGAGGGGCGGCCCGTGTGGCAGGACGTGCTGTTCCTGGGCAAGGAGATTCAGGGGCCCTGGCGGCGCTTTCTGGTGAACGCCGAGCAATTGGACGCCCGGGGCCTGAACTGCAACGTGGAAGACTACGTCAACGACGAAACGGTGATCTATTCCGTAGGCCACGCCCAATTGGCGGACGTGATTCCCAGCCTGCTCACCAGTCTGGGTATTTTGGGCACCTTCATCGGCCTGATGCGCGGCCTGAGCGGCCTGGATATGAGCGACGCGGCCAAGACCATGGACAGCATTCCCCAGATGATCGGGGGCATGACCTTTGCGTTCATGACCTCCATCGCCGGTATTTCCTGCTCCCTGCTTTTCAATATGTTCAACCGCATGGCCTACGGCAGCGCCACCAGCGCCATCGACGATTTTACGGACGCTTTCGCCGATCTGGTGATGCAGAAGCCCCTGGAAGACAACGTGCAGATGATCATTCAGTCCGAGGATCGGGCGGCGATCCTGCGGCACATGTCCGCCGATATGGGCGCGCGGGTCAGCGAGGGCATCGTGAACTCCGTGGAAAAATCCCTGTACCCCGTCACCCAGAGCATGAACAGCTTCATCATGGGCCAGACCCAGGCGCAGATCGACGGGGTGGCGAACATCGCCAACCAGTTCATCAATCAGATGCACCGGATGCTGGGCAACCAGTTCGTTCAGCTGGGCCAGACCCTTTCCCAGGTGAACCAGGCACAGACCGTGTCCTTTGAATCCCTGGACCGCACCATGGCCGCCGCCGATCAGATTTTGAGCGGCATGAACCAATTGCAGGACGTGAACAGCCGGGTGATGGAACGGTTTGAAAGCTACATCAACGCCATGGAGCAGGCCCAGGAGAGCGGCAGCCAGTTCCTGACCCACGGCTCCCAGGTGTTAAGCGGCATGCTCACGGCGTCCGAAGAAAACGCCGCGTTCATGGACACCCTGAAGGCTTCCCAGCAGGAACTGAAAACCTCCATGCACGATTACGCCGATTGGAGCGGCCGGGTGCTCACCGCCGTGCAGCAGCAGGCGGACGGAGCCATGGCCGTGACCGGCGACATGACGGCCAAAATGGACGAAAGCAGCCGCCGCCTGTCCGAAACCTACGCGGGCTTCGTGGAAGACCTGTCCGGCGGGTTCAGCCGGGCCCTGGGCAAGTTCGACGAAAACATGCGCAGCATGCTGAGCGCGCTGAATGAAAAGCTGGAAGAAATCCGCGCATTGGAGCTGCCCTCCAGCCAGAACGCCAGGCTGCAAAAGGAAACGGAAGGGTGCGTGACCGCCCTGTCCCGGCTCCAGCGGGCCATGACGGACATGAGCGCGGCCCTGGAAGGCAAGGCCCGCAAAGCGGAGGACGCGTAAGATGCTCAAACGCGGAAGAACGGGCCGCGGCCCCCGGTCCGGGGATAACGGGGCGCACTGGATTTCCTATTCGGATATGATGGCGTCGCTGCTGCTGGTGTTCGTGCTGGCGGTGGTGTACAGCGTGTACCAATATTACAGCATGCTGGAAATCAAAACCCAGCAGCTGAACGAGCAGCAGGCGGAGCTGGACCGGGCCACCATCACCCTGGTGCAGCGGGAAGAAGAGCTGGAAGCCGCCAACGTGACCCTGATGGGCAAGCAGGAGGAGCTGGCGGCCATCCAGATTCAGCTGGATCAGCAGGAAAACGACCTGCACGCCGCCCAGGACGCCCTGAAAACCCAGGAAGAGGAACAGGCCAAGCTGCAATTGCAGCTTGCCGCCATGCAGAGCGTGCTGGAAGCCCAGCGGGCCGAAATGCTCACCTATCAGCGCCGCATCGACGATATGATCGGCGTGCGCTCCAAGATCATCCAGGAATTGAGCCAGGCGCTGTCCGCCGCCAAGGTCGGCGCATCGGTGGACGCCGCTACCGGCGATATTATATTGGAGGGCAAGGTGTTCTTCGATTCCAGCCGGGACACCATCCGCGCCGAGGGCCAGGATCTGCTGTCCCGGTTCGTGCCGGTGTATTTGGGCGTGCTCATGCGGCCCGAATATGTGGATTATGTGGGTGAAATCATCATCGAGGGGCATACTGATGACCAGGGCTCCTATATGAGCAACCTGAAGCTGAGCCAAAACCGGGCCCTGTCCGTGGCGGAATACTGCCTGCAATTGTCCTCCCTCACGGACAGGCAGGTGAGCCAGCTTCAAAGCCTGCTCACCGCCAAGGGCCGCAGCTATTCCGATCTGATTTATAACGCGGACGGCACGGTGAACCGGGAGGCTTCCCGCCGGGTGGAATTCAAGTTCCGCCTGAAGGATTCCGAAATGATTCAGGAAATGAACCGTATTTTGACGCAGATGGAGGCGCAGAACAGCCTGTGAGAACCGCAGCGATCATTTTGCTGGTGCTGGTGCTGGCCGTGGGCGGCGTGCTGGGGTGGGAGCTTTTCCACACCGATTTGCAGGTGACGGGCAAAGCCCTGCAAACCCTGCCCGCCCGGGACCGCGCCCCCCAGTACGACGCCCTGCGCGCCGCCGTCGCCCGCCAAAGCCTGCTGGGCACGATGCTGAAAAAAACAGAAATGGGCCCGGCGGAGAATTACAGCTATTATATTTATACGCTGCGGCTGAAAAACAACGGGCTGGTGCCCGCCGAAATGGTGGAAATGCAGGTGGCGCCCATCGAAAATGACGTGCTGTTTTACGGCGATACCTCCGAAACGGTGATCCCCCCGGGAGAGGAAAAGGACGTGTGGGTGGTGCTGCTCACCGAAGGCACGCCCCATTCCGTGCGGGATCTGTACGTGACCTACTATCTGTGGGGCCATCCCCAGGAAGTGAAGTTTACCTATGACGAGGCGCGTTAAAACGGCGGTGATCGCCGCCCTGCTGTGCCTGCTGCCGCTTTGCGCTTCCGCCGAACCGGCCCACGGGCTGCCGGACGGCTTCTGCTACGTGCATGAAGTGATCGAGGACGTGATTCTGGATATCCGCTACGCGGGCGCCCACAATTTCGTGGGGGACGTGATCGACGGTTACGAAGCGCCCTATGCCATCCTGACCGTGGAGGCGGCGGAGCAGCTCAAGGCGGCGGCGGACGAATTCCGGCAGATGGGCTATCGGCTCATGATCTTCGACGCCTACCGCCCCCAGCGGGCCGTGAAGCACTTTGTCCGCTGGGCCAAGGACGCGGACGACACCCGCATGCAGGCGGAATTTTATCCCGAATTTAAAAAGAAAACCCGGCTGGTGGACGAGGGCTATATCGCCCGCAATTCCAGCCATTGCCGGGGCAGCGCCGTGGATTTGACGATCACCGATTCGGAGGGGAATCCCCTGGACATGGGCACGGGCTTTGACTATTTCGGAAAATTGGCCTGGCACGGGGCCAAGGGCATCACCGGGGAACAGGCCGAGAACCGGGAACTGCTGTGCTCCGTGATGGAAAAGCACGGCTTCAAGCGGTTCGATCACGAATGGTGGCACTACAGGCTTCGGAATGAACCCTATAGTGAGGGTTTTGATTTTCCGGTAAGGTAGAGATATGAAAGAGTTGGGAGTTGGGAGTTGAGAGTTGAGATATTATTTAGCATGCACGTTCCTTTCAGTATTCATAGAGCGAAAGCGGAAATCAATATAAATCTCAACTCTCAACTCTCCGCTCTCAACTCTGACACAAAACGGCTTTGAAAGATGATGCAATAAACACCCGGTACGTCAAGAAAAAAGGAGAGATCGCCATGCGTAAAACCAAGATCATCTGCACCATCGGCCCGGCCAGCGAGAAGGAAGAAATTCTGGAAAAGATGATGCTGGCGGGCATGAACGTGGCCCGGATCAACTTCTCCCACGGCACCCATCCGGAGCACCGGGAAAAGATGAACCGGGTGAAGGCCGTGCGGGAAAAGCTGGGCCTGCCCGTAGCGATCATGCTGGACACCAAGGGCCCGGAGTACCGCATCAAGACCTTCGCCGATCATAAGGTGACGCTTCGGGACGGCCAGGACTTCACCCTGCGGGTGGACGCGGTGGAAGGAAACGAACAGCAGGTATCCGTCAATTACGCGGACCTGAACAAGGATTTGAAGCCCGGCGACCGGGTGCTGATCAATAACGGCCTGGTATCCATGGACGTGAAGGAGATCGTGGGCCCGGAAATCCGCTGCCGGGTGGTGATCGGCGGCGAGCTGTCCGACCGCAAGAGCATGTCCTTCCCCGGCAAGGTGCTGAACCTGGTGTATCTGAGCGAGCAGGACAAGGCCGACCTTCTTTTCGGCATCGAAAACAAGGTGGATTACGTGGCGTGCTCCTTCGTATCCCGCAAGCAGGACTTGCTGGACGTGCGGGAGTTTCTGGACGCCAACGGCGGACAGCAGATCAGCCTGATCGCCAAGATCGAAAACCAGCCCGGCATCGACAATATCGAAGAAATCTGCACCGCCTGCGAGGGCATCATGATCGGCCGGGGCGACATGGGCGTGGAAATCCCCTATGAGGAGCTGCCCGCCGCGCAGAAGCTGCTGATCAACAAATGCCGCCTGATCGGCAAGCGGGTGATCACCGCCACCGAAATGCTGGAATCCATGATCCACAACGCCCGGCCCACCCGCGCCGAAATTTCCGACGTGGCCAACGCCGTGTACGACGGCACCAGCGCCGTCATGCTCTCCGGCGAAACCGCCGCGGGCAAATATCCCGTGGAATCCGTGGCCGTGATGGCGAAGATCGCCGAAGCCACCGAAAGCAAAATCGACTTCGCGAAGCGCTTCCGCAGCGCCGAATTCATTACCCATACCACCGTGGACGCCATTTCCCACGCTACCGTGGGCATGGCCATCGACATCGGGGCCAAGGCCATCGTGGTGTGCACCCTCACCGGCGGCACCGCCCGCATGATTTCCCGCTTCCGGCCCCCGGTGGATATCCTGGGCCTGACCACCAACGCGAGGCCTATACCTCCACGGACGTGCTGTTCTATGTGGCCAAGCAAATGGCAAAAGAAAAGCTGCACCTGCAGCCCGGAGACAAAATCGTGATCACCGGCGGCCTGCCCAACGGCAAGTCCGGCAACACCAACCTGATCAAGGTGGAAGAAATCTGAGGGCCGCCCCTCCCCCGCGTTCCGGTTCAGACCCCCCGCATCCCGTGATAGGATGTCAGGGCGGCTTCCGGCTCCATATTGCATTCCAGGCGGTACAGCTTAACGAGGCCGCCCAGGCGCTTCACCAGCTCCATGGTTTTCCGCATGGAGGCG
>CACWWM010000051.1 GCA_902764565.1 uncultured Eubacteriales bacterium | reverse complement strand
TGGGGCTGCTGATCCTTCTGCTGCTGGGCATATTGCCGTTAGCCAGCGCGGAATTGCAGAGTTATGATAAAAACCGGGGTTACGATTATGTGACGCTGGGCAGTTATCCCTACACGGCGGAAGGCGAAGCGCGGCCTGTGCTGTGGCGGGTGCTGGAGGTGGAAGACGACCGAGCCCTGCTGCTGACGGAATATGTGATCGACGCAAAGCAGATCATTTTTGAGACCGACCCCAAGGTAATTGAAAAGCGCACCTACCGCAGAATTTCCGCTTTTAATGAAAGCGACCTGTACGAATGGCTGAACTCCGAGGGCATTGAAATCCTGTTAGGGGACGATCCCCTGCGGGGCGCGCTCCTGGAGGAACCGGACAGGGGCGTCCTGTTTATCCTGACCATTGACGAGTACATGAACGAAAGCTATGGGTTCGAGAAGGGCCGGTGGGGCGAAGCGCTGAACGCTTTTCCCAAGCGGCAGGGTGTATGTACCCCCTATGCCAAGGCCCAGGGCCTGTATGTGGATCACCAAAATAAAAAAAGCCCTTACTGGTGCATAGACTTTAAGGACCCTGCGGATTACCGATTCGGCCTGGTGGGATTTAACGGCCATATCAGCTATGGCGCGTACACCAATAAGAAGGTGGGCGGGCTGCGGTTAGCGGTTCGGCTGGATCTTTCCCTGATCGAAATTGAATCAGGGACGGGCGTCAAGAATGACCCCTTTGTGCTGCGCTTTGCCGGCGAAACGGCCGCGTCCGAGCCGGCTCCGGCAGAGGCCCCGACGCCAGAACCCGCAAATGATCCTCTGGCGGTTCAGATGATGCTTCCTGCGGAAATCCCCACGGAAATCCCCGCAGAAGCCCCCACGGAGGTTCCCGAGGAAAAACAGGATAAAACCGGCGTTACCCTGTCCCTGATCGGCGATTGCTCCATCGGCGACGCCATCCAGTATAAGACAAACGAAACCTCCTACCACGCGGCGATCGATAAAAACGGCTATGGCTGGCCCTTTTCTCTGGTGCGCGATTACCTGCTGGGGGACGATTTGACCGTGGCCAATCTGGAAGTGGTGTTCACCAAACGGATCACCCACACGGACAAGATGTTTAACCTGGTCGCCGACCCGGATCATGTGCAGGCGCTGGTAGAGGGCGGCGTCGATATCGTAAATACGGTCAATAACCACTGCATGGATTTTATGGACTCGGGCTATCAGGACACGCTGGCCACCTTAGAACAGGCGGGCGTCGGATACTTCGGCACCATCAATCCCGGTGGGGCCGAAGGCCACGACGATTTGGGCGTGCGGGACGCGGGGGACATCCGCTTTGGCTTCGTGGGTTTTTCCTATCCACAGGATTGGGACATCAGGCGCATTGCCGACCGGATCAAAACGCTGAAGGAAGAGCAGGGCTGCGACGTGGTGATCGTCAGCCTGCATTGGGGCAGGGAAACCTTCATGACGCCGGAAGATTGGCAGATCACCTACGCAATGCAGGTGATCGACGCCGGGGCGGACGCTGTTTGGGGGCATCATCCCCATGTGGTTCAGCCCATCCAGTTCTATCAGGACAAGCCCATTCTGTATTCCACCGGCAATTTCACCTTCGGCACCATGAGCAAGGTGGACCCCTCCACCGGCATTTTCCAGCTCACCTATGAAAAGGCCCATGGGCAGGCGGAGCTGCAGGAGCTTCGGGTGATTCCCTGCAAAACCCAGGGCAGCCCGGATTACCGGCCCTGTGAACTGACCGATCCGGCAGAGCGGCGGCAGGTGTTCAGCAAGCTGGTATTCAAGCGGGAATACGCCGGGGCCCAGAATCCCCCTGCCTCCTTTCTGGAAAGCGGAATCGTCCGGTTTGAAAACGGCCGGATGGCGCCGTGACGCGGCAAAGAATTTATCAATCATCAGCAATTACGCCGAGGATGGAGAGATCCTCGGCGTATTATTTTTTCGCGGCGGATCATATACTGCCGTGAGGTGAAAAACATGCGTTTAAACGAAATCGTTCCCCGGGAAAGCGCTGCGGGAGAAAGCCGCGCGCTGTGGACGGGGCGGCGGGAAGTGATTATCGAAGGGCACAGGGGCCTTTTTTCTTATGAAACCCGCTGTATTCGGGTGCGCTGCCGGGAAGGGCTGTGGACGGTGACCGGGGACGGGCTGTTCATCGATCATTTCGGCCCGGAAGACCTGCTCATCCGGGGCAGCGTGCATGCGGTGGCGCTGGAAGGGGAAACTGTATGAAGTGGCTCTTTTCCGTGCGGTGCCGCGTGACCGGCCTGAACGTGGAAAAGCTGATCAACGAAGCGCGGAAACGGGGCCTTGTGCTGAAAAAGGCGCGGCGGGAGCAAAACCGGGCGCTGACGGTGGAACTGTCGCCCCGGGATTACGGGCCTTTTCAAAGCCTGGCCGGGGAAATGGGCTATGAAATCGGCCCGGCGGAACCGCTGGGACCGCTCAGGCTGATTCGCCATCTTTCCCACCGGGCAGGGCTTTGGACAGGCATCTGTTTCGCTTTGGCGCTGTTGATCTGGAGCTTGGGCTACGTTTGGCAGATCAGGGTGGAAAACGCCGGGCCCTACGCGGGAGAAATCCGGTTATTTCTGGAGGAAAACGCCATACGTCCGGGCATCCGGCGCAGCGCCGTCGATCTGGAAGCCCTGCGGGAAAGCCTGGAATGGCGGCTGCCCAAGGTGAAATGGGTGCGGGCGGAATGGGCGGGCGTGACGCTTCGCCTGCGGGTGGAGGAAGGCACGCCGCCGCCGACGACGGAAACGGATGACGCCCGGATGGGGGACGTGGCGGCGGCGGAGGACGGGGTGCTCAAGCGCCTGACGGTGTACGCGGGCACCCCGGCGGCGAAGCCCGGCGACCTGGTTAAGAAAGGACAGGTGCTGATCCGGGGAGAGGAACGGGGAAAAAACGGGGAAACGGTGCCCGTGCGGGCCAGGGGCGAAGCCGTCGCCCGGGCCTGGATCACCGTGCGGGTGCGCGTTCCTGCGGTGGAATATGTGTCCCTGCCCACCGGCAGAAGTCAGGAAAGGCGCATCCTGCAAACTCCGGCGGGCAGCTTCTGTGCGGCGTCGGAGGACGGCTACCTGATCTGTGAAAGGACGCGAACCGTCCTCCCTGTGGGCGGGGCTTGGCTGCCCGTTTTTTTCACGCGGGAAACGCGGACGGAAGTATGGCTGGAAAAACGGGAAAGGGATGCGGACGCCGTGCGCGCGGAAGCGGAGGACGCCGCCCTGATCGCCCTGGAAAAAGCGGCGTACCCGCATGAAATGGTTGACAAATGGCTTAATTGCGGTATGATAGAGGGGGATAATATGATCGTAACGGCCACGGCGGAAATCGAAAAGGATATCGGCCGGCGCCGCCTGCGGAATACCCCGTGAAACACAGCCAAAGGAGATGCGGTTTTTTTGCAGCTATCGCTTGAAAGCATGGAAGCCTATTTGTCGCTGTTCGGCATGAACGACAGGAACATGACGGCCTTGGAGCAGGAACTGGACGTGATGATTTCCCTGCGCGGGCAGGAGATTCAGATTCAGGGAGATAAGGAAAACGCGCTCCTTGCGGAGCAGGTGATCGGCAAGCTGATCGAAATGCTGCGCAAGGGTGAAATCGTGGACGCATCCCGCATCCGCTACGCCGTGGCCCTGGCCCGGGAAGGGCGGCTGGACGAGATCGAAGAAATTTTGGGCGACGTGGTGGCCATTACCCACCGGGGCCGCCGCATCCAGTGCAAAACTTTGGGCCAGCGGGAATACGTGTCCGCCGTGCGGGAAAACGAACTGACCATCGCCGTGGGCCCCGCGGGCACAGGCAAAACCTATCTGGCCATGGCCATGGCGGTGGTGGCGCTGAAAAATAAAGAGGTGGAGCGCATCGTGCTCACCCGTCCCGCCGTGGAAGCGGGGGAAAGGCTGGGCTTTCTGCCGGGGGACATGACCCAGAAGGTGGACCCCTACCTGCGCCCGCTGTACGACGCGCTTTATGAGATCATGGGCGTGGAAAGCTACCAGCGCCTGGTGGAACGGGGCACCCTGGAGGTGGCTCCCCTGGCTTTCATGCGGGGCCGCACCCTGGGCGACGCATTTATTATCCTGGACGAAGCCCAGAACACGACCCCGGAGCAGATGAAAATGTTTTTGACCCGCCTGGGCGCCGCCTCCCGCTGCATCGTGACGGGCGATATTTCCCAGATCGATCTGCCCAAGGGACGGAAAAGCGGTTTGGTGGAGGCCATGGAGGTGCTCAAGGGCGTGGAGGGCGTCAGCATCGTGGAGCTGACCGCCCGGGACGTGGTGCGCCATGAATTGGTGCAGAAGATCGTAAGGGCCTACGAGGCCTATGAAACGAAAGAAGGGGAAGAAGCATGAGCCCCAGAGCCGCAAACGCCGGCAAGAGGGAAAAACGCTCGGTTACGGAGTTTTTTACTTCATCCGCGGCTACCCGCGCGCTGATCTGCCTGCTGGGTGTGGCGGTGATCATGACGCTGTTTGAGGCGGCCATCGTGCCCATGCGCTATAACCTTGCGGTGGGTATGGTGCCCACCAGCACCATCGCCGCCACCAAAGACGTGGTGGACGAGCTGAGCACCCAAAAAAAGCGGGAGGAAGCCGCCGCCCAGGTGACGCCCACCTATCGCTTTCAGGAGGGCGTGACGGAAACGGTCATGAGCGATTTTGACCAGATTTTCGCCCAGCTTCGCGCCGTGCGCCAATACGCCGCCATGCTGCCGGACTATTCCAGCCTGCGGGTATTCAGCAAGGATGAATTGCAGTACGCCCGCAATCTGATTACCTTGATTTCCCTGAGCGATTATCAGCTCACCAGCCTCATGCGTTCCTCCCAGGCGGAGCTGGAGGAAGCCTACACCCTGCTGTACGCTGCGCTGCAGAGCACCATGCAGGGCCACGTGACCGAGGGCCAGGAAAACACCGCCGTATACAATATTCGCCAGATCGTGAATTACCGGGTATCCATCCCCCTGGGCCAGAACGTGGTGCCCGCCGTGCTGAACGGCTGCATCCGGGCCAATATGATTATCGATCAGGAGGTCACGGAGGCGGCCCGCGAAGCGGCCCGGGAGGCCGTGGAGCCGGTGGTGTACAAGCAGGGCCAGAATATCGTGGTGCGGGGCGAAGGCCGCATTACGGCCAATCAGCTGGCCATGCTGTCCACCCTGGGCCTGCTCAGCAACGGGGGAGCGGACATGACCATTTACATCGGGGCCGCGGTTCTGGTGGCGGTCGTGATGGCGGGCATGCTGCTTTTGCTTCGCCGTTTTCCCCAGGTGCAGGTGATGGACGATAACGGCAGGCTGCTTTTGATGCTCACCACTTTTGCCATGAGCCTGAGCGTGTGCGTGCTGGGCAGGCTTGCCAACTCCTACTTCGCCCCCACCATGATGTGCGCCCTGCTGGTCACCGCCCTGCTGGGGCTGACCCCCGGCGTGGTGTGCAACGCCGCCCTTACCATTCTGGTGGCGGCGCTGGCGGCGGGCGGCAGCGAGGAATACGCGGAAAAAATGGCGCTGCTGCTGGCGTCCGGGCTGCTGTCCGGCACGGCGGCGACCATGGTGATGAACCGCAAGGGCACCAGGCTGTGGGTGCTGGTATCCGGCCTGGTGGGAACTGCCGTGGATTTTATCGCCATCATGGCCCTGGGCCTCATGACCAACAACGAGCTTTCCGGCTCCCTGCTCACCGCGGCCTGGCGGGCGGCCGGCTGCGCCGTGGGCACGCTGCTCTGCATCGCGGTGCAGCCCCTGCTGGAAATGATTTTCAACCTGCCCACGCCCATGAAGCTCATGGAGCTTTCCAACCCCAATCAGCCCCTGCTCCGGCGGCTTTTGCTGGAAGCGCCGGGCACCTACCATCATTCCACCATCGTGTCCAACCTGGCCGAAGCGGCGGCCCAGGCCATCGGGGCCAACGCCCTTTTGGCCCGGGTGGGCGGCTATTACCACGATATCGGCAAGCTCAAGCGCCCCGGCTATTTTACCGAAAACCAGATGAACGGCGTGAACGTGCATGAGCATACCGATCCCTACGTGTCCGCCGCCATCATTACCGCCCATACCCGGGACGGCGTGGCGCTGGCGAAAGCGTACCGCCTGCCCGGCGCGGTGCAGGATATCATCGCCCAGCACCACGGCAATACGCCGGTGATGTATTTTTACCATAAAGCCCTGCAAATGGCGGGCGGCAATCCGGTGAACATCGAAAACTTCCGTTACGATGGCAGCCGCCCCAAAACCAAGGAGGGGGCTATAGTGATGCTGTGCGATACCATCGAAGCCGCCGTGCGTACCATGAAAAACCCCACCATGGACGGCATTGAGGAATTTATCGTAAAGCTGGTGCGCGGAAAGCTGGAGGACGGCCAGCTGAACGACTGCCCCCTGACCCTGCGGGATATCGACCGGATCTGCGCCGCGGCCACCCAGGTGCTGGCCGGCGTGTTCCACGAGCGCATCGAATACCCGGATATGGACGATATCAAACTCCGCGCCGCCCGCGCCGCCAAGACCGATCTGGCGGTGGAGGAAGCCAATATCGATGCGGAAGACGCGGTTGCCTTTGTGGAGCCGGAAGCGGGCGCGGCGCCCACTGTGGAATTGACCGCGCCCAAAGCGCCCCAGCGGGTGGAAATCGAAACGGGATCGGAGCTCCAGTCGGTGCAGCCCCTGATGGCGGCCAAGCCTGTACCCATCGACGAACTTGTGATGATCGAGCCGCTGCCCACCAAGGAAATGGAGCGGGAACTGATGGCCAAGATGGAGGGCCAGATCCCGCTGGACGAGGACGAGCGGGAAAAAGGGCGCGTCGCCCAGCCGGAGGATATGACATGAGGGGCATACTGGATTTTACCTGGGACGTTGCGCCCATGCCGGAAGCGGAAGAAATGCTGGAAAAAACGGCGCGGGCGTGCCTCCGGGCGGAAGGGATCGAATTGCCTGCCTGCGCCCAGGTGCGCGTGACCGGGGATGAAGAAATCCATGAAATCAACCGGGAATACCGGGGGGTGGATCGGGCTACGGACGTGCTTTCCTTCCCTTCCACGGACTGCAATCCCCAGAAGACTTTGGGGACAAGCCCCAAAAAGCTGCTGCGGGAAAAGGATGAAACGGGCCGCTGCTTCCTGGGCGATATCATCATTTCCCTGCCCCGTGCGGAGGAACAGGCCCGGGAATACGGCCACAGCCTGAAACGGGAGCTTTCGTATCTCACCGCCCACGCCCTGTTTCATTTGATGGGCTACGATCATATGAAGGATGAAGACAAAGAAAGGATGAGGGCTATGGAGGAAAAGGCGCTGAACAGCGCGGGCATCGGCCGCGTGACGGACGACGAGCTTGTGGCGATGGCCCGGGAGGCCATGGAATTTGCTTACGCGCCCTATTCCCATTTCCGGGTGGGGGCTGCGCTGCTGGCCAAGGACGGCCGGGTATTCAAGGGCTGCAACGTCGAAAACGCTTCCTACGGGGCCGCTAACTGCGCTGAGCGCACTGCCCTGTTCAAGGCGGTCAGCGAAGGGGCCCGGGAGTTTACGGCCATTGCCATTACGGCGGAAAAATCCATGGCCTGGCCCTGCGGCATCTGCCGTCAGGCGCTGTATGAGTTCGCCCCCGATCTGCGGGTGATTGTCGCTTACGGCGACAGCCGGGAGGAAGCACTGCTTTCCGATTTGCTGCCCCACGGCTTCGGCCCCGCCAGCGGCATGCTGGACATTTTGGGGAAAGAGTAATTGCTTTGTTGCTCCGTACCAGCAGGAGAGTTGAGAGTTGAGAGTGAAGAGTTGAGATTTATATAGTCAATCGAATATGTTTTACCTGTAAAAACTATATAAACTCTCAACTCTCAACTCTCCACTCTCCACACTTATAAAGCCACAGAAAGGAATACTTATGACGGAAAAAAGCTTTCATTCCGGCTTTGCCACCATCGTGGGCAGGCCCAACGTGGGAAAATCCACGCTGCTTAACACCCTGGTGGGGGAAAAGATCGCCATTACTTCCAGCAGGCCCCAGACCACCCGCAGCCGGGTGATGGGCGTCATGAGCGGGGACGGCTGCCAGATCGTGTTTGTGGACACGCCGGGCATCCACCGCCCCCGCACCAAGCTGGGGGAATTCATGGTGCAGTCCATCGAGGAAGCCATGGAGGGCATCGACGCCCTGCTGGTGCTGGCGGACGTGACCGCCATCGGCCCCCACGACCGCAGCATCATCGAGGAAATGAGCCATAAAAAGGTGTTCAAGGTGCTGGTGCTGAACAAGACCGATCTGGTGGAGCCCAAAAACCTGCTGGGCATCATCGATTCCTTCAAGGATGTGCCCTACGACGCTATCCTGCCCGTCAGCGCCCGTACCGGGGACGGGATCGAGGATCTGAAAAAGGAGCTGACCGCTCACCTGCCCGTTGGCCCCAAGTATTTCCCCGACGATATGCTCACCGACCAGCCTGAGCGGGACATCTGCGCCGAGCTGATCCGGGAAAAGGCCCTGCGGAACCTTCGGGACGAAGTACCCCACGGCATCGGCGTGGAAATGATGGCCATGAAGAAGCTCAACGATCATTTCACCGAAATCGACGCCACCATCTACTGCGAACGGGATTCCCATAAGGGCATCATCATTGGCAAAAAAGGGGCCATGCTGCAAAAAATCGGCGCGGAAGCCCGTGCCGACATCGAAGCCCTGCTGGATACCCATGTGAATCTGCAATTGTGGGTGAAGGTGCGCCCCGGCTGGAGGGATTCCGCCGAGGATTTGAAGACGCTGGGGTATGTGAAGGATCGATAAAGAGTTGAGAGTTGGGAGTGGAGATTTATTTTGTTCTCCACCCTCAACTCTTTTTTTGACAATAATCTCAACTCTCAACTCTTAACTCCCAACTCTTTTCTCCCGCCTTTTGGCTTTGCTTAGTCGAGCCCCTCCGCCATCTGCGTGATCATGGGCCACCCCAGGGCGGGGCTGTCGCCGTGCACCTGCCACACGATCAGGCCGCCTAAGCTGTGCACGTTGATATAATTCAGCTTTGCGGCCAGGGAGCGGCTGCTTTCGTAGGTGTAGAAGGTGAGATAATCCTTGGAGGACGGGTCGTCGTTCCACAGGTACGCGGCCTGGGCGGTTTCGTCGTAGCCCATGTGCCAGCCCGGCGTGCCCTCGGCCACGGCCTTTTGTTCCAGGGCCTGGAGGGAACGCCAGGTTTTTTCATCATTGCTCAGGCTTCGGGCGGGGGCACCCACGATGCCGCCGTCCAGGCTTTTCATTTTCCAGCCGTGGCTGTACAGGGGCGTGCCGATGGCGATTTTGCTGGCGGGCACGCCCTGTTTCTGTAAATACTTCACTGCCGTGTCCGCCGAGCCGCTGCCGTACAGGGCGGTATGATGGCCGGTTTGGCTGTTCCAGGAGCCCGCCAGATCGTAGGTCATCAGGTTGATCCGGTTTACATAGGGGAACAGGGCGGCGTAATCCTGTCGCCCTTCACGGGATTTCCTTCGTCGCCGCCGCCGCCCTGCCGGGCTGCGCCAGGGTATTCCCAGTCGATGTCCAGGCCGGAGAAGAAGGGATACGTTTCCAGCGTGGAAATACAGCTTTCAATGAAGGAGGCCCGGCTTTCCCGGGTCAGGCTCATTTCGGAAAAATATCCGCAGCAGGTCCAGCCGCCGATGGACAAAAGGATTTTTACGTTGGGAAATTTTTTCGCGTATTCCGCGTACTGGGGGAAATGGGCCTTGGGGTTGCTTTCGTCCGTGTCCGCCCAAGGGTCGGTGGACACGATGGGATAGCCCCCGTCCTGGGGCTCGATTTTCCAGAAAGCGTGGTTCACGCAGCCTAAGCGGTCCCAGGGCAGGTTTTTCACTTGATTCTGACTGTCGGAATACACATTCCAATTGGGAAAATACACGGTCAAACGGCAGTCCCCCTTCGCCTGGGCGGGCAGAAAGCACAGCAGCAGGGCAAGGGCCGTCAGCAGCGTCACCAGACGCCTGTATCTCCTTCGGTACATGCACACATCCTCCTTTCGGGGTTTGGCTGTTTGCTTTTGTCGGCATATGCGGTATTTTAGCATTTATATCAAAAAAACGCAATGGAAACTCTATACAGCGCCTGTACTGTAGCAGATTCGCAATGTTTCGGAAAAGAAAAATTTATATCTTTGACAAATAATAACAATATTCATCAGTTATCATATATATGATATACTTGTATAAATTTTTGCATCGGAAAGAATGCATTTTGGGCGTTTCCTGTGTTGACAAAGGTCTGTTTCCGAAGAAGGGGGATCGACGGATGAGTGATTTTGCCCTCTACTATATCGAAGCGAACGTCATGTGCATCATTGTGTTCGCCATTCTGCTGATCCATAATCACTTCAATCTGGACAGGCAGGAAAAGCAAATCAAATACGATCACGTGCTGATCGTGTTCATGCTCTATTTCGTGGCGGACTGCCTTTGGGCTGCCATCGAAGCGGAGATCATTCCCAAAACCCGATTCGCCATGGCGGCGAATGCATTTATGCTTTATGTGCTCATGGGCGCGACGGTGTATTGCTGGCTCATTTATGTGATGGCCTATGTGCAGGTTCCGCACCGGAACAGGCCCATCAACCGCTTTGCCGTGCTCTTTCCCTTCCTGATATCCACCATGGTGCTGGTGCTGCATTATATCCTTGCCCCGCAGACGCTGATCAGCGAAGCGAATGAAGCCCTGCCCGATTTCAGCATCTATTTGATCGTTGTGCCCGATATTTATTTGGTTGCCATCCTGTTTTACACGTTCCGGAAAGCCAGGGGAGAGGAAAACCCCATGGAAAAGCGGAAGTATATCTTCGTCGGCGCCTTCCCGCTGCTGGTCATGACGGGCGGGATGATCGAAACGCTGTTTTTCCCGCATTTGCCGATCTACTGCTTTACCTGCCTGATTCTGATGCTGGTATTCTATATCCAGGCCATCGAAGTGCGCGTGTCCATGGACCCTTTGACGAACCTCAACAACCGGGGCCAGCTGATGCGCTATATTTCCCAGAAATCCAATCTCCATCAGGAAGGGCGGCAGACCTATGTGGTCATGATGGATATTGACGATTTCAAGGCGATCAACGATACCTACGGCCACGCCGAGGGCGATAAGGCCCTGGTGACCGTCGCCAACAGCCTGAAAAAAGTCGTCAAAAAGAATGGGATGCCCTCTTTCCTGGGCCGGTACGGCGGCGACGAATTTATCCTGATCGCCCATCCCGAAATGAAGGAACAGATCGACCACCTGATCAGCATTGCCCGGGAGGAGATCAGCCGGGAATGCGCGGACGACGGGATTCCCTACCTGCTGTTAGTCAGCGCCGGGTACGACGAGCTGAAAAAAGAGCAGGATTCCTTCCAGAACTGCGTTCAGCGGGCGGACGAAAAGCTGTATCAGGATAAGCACGGCCGCAAGGCGGAAGCCAGAAAAGCCAGATAAAAAAGTGAAGGTTCA
>CACWWM010000050.1 GCA_902764565.1 uncultured Eubacteriales bacterium | reverse complement strand
TGAAAACCAGCCCAAGGGCAGGTTTTCCGGGCGCTTCGGCCCCAAAGAGCGGTTTTCCCCTTCCGCGCCCTCAATAGTCGCAACTCCGCTTCATGCGGAGATTGCTCCTTTTCGGTCGATCTCACCGCCGATTTGATTTCCGCCACTGGCGGAAATCGGCGGTTCGTCCCCTTCCAAGAAAGCCATAAAAAAGTATTTGTGGAGGCTATCATGTACAAAACCTATCAGGAAGAATTCTTAGTTCGTACCAGCGACTGCGATTTCATGGGCACCCTGCGGCCCAGCGCCATCATGCAGATCATGCAGGAACTGGCGGGCACCCATTCCGAGCTTTTGGGCTGCGGGCGGAACACGCTGATTCAGAACAACATCGTGTGGATTCTCACCCGCTGTGAAATCCACATGGACAAGTACCCCAGGATCGGCGACCGCATCACCGCCGAGACCTTCCCCACCGCCAATCGCCGCTGGTTCTTCCCCCGCTATTTCATTTTCCGGGACGAGGCCGGCAATACCATCGGCTGCGCCGCCACCCTCTGGGCCCTGCTGGACATCGAAAGCCGCCGCATGCTGCCGCCGGGGGATATTGCCAAGATTTTGCCGGACAACGCCGACCTGCCCGTGCCCATCGGCCTGCCCGCCACCGTAGACACGGTGGACGGCGAGGAAAAGACCCTCTGGCGCAAGCCCGTCTATTTCGACCTGGACGTAAACCAGCACGTCAACAACACCCGCTACGCCGATTGGGCCTGCGACGCGCTGGGCGTGGAAATCATGAGCAAATATTGCCTGGAAACCCTGCTGGTGAACTACGATTCCGAGGTGCTGCCCGATCAGGAAATCACCCTGCGGGTGTACAAAAACGGCCTGAATTACCGCGTGGCAGGCTATCACGAGGATAAGCTGCACTTTGAACTGGGCGGAAAACTAAGAGAAAGATAAGCCTTACCGCAGGTTCAGCGTCATTTCAAACCGCATTTTCATGCTGTCCGGCTGGCTGACGCGGGCGGGATAGATGACCCGCAGGGTGCGGGGGCCGATTTTCCGCACCATGGGCCGGGGAGCCTGGGCGGACAGCGCCACCGTCAGGCCCGGCAAGCGCCATGCGTTTTCGTCGATCACGGCGGCGTCTATATCGTCACATTCGATCTCAAAGAAAATATCCACATCCCGCTTGACCTGGGCGTTCACGTCCATGGTCAGGCGGTTTTTCTGCATTTCCCCGTGAAAGAACACGGTGTGCAGGTGGGTCATTTGCCCGTCCGGCAGGCAGCGCAGCAGCTTGATGGTGCCAAGCCCCGTTTTCTGCCGCCAGAACACCACCAGGGGATGCAGTTGGTGGCTGGGGTTTTCGCTGCCCCGCAGAACCCCCGCCATCAGATCCGGGGTGATCCAGGCCTCCGCCGTGCACAGGGCGCTGTTGTTTTCCGGGTCGCCCCGTTCGGAAAGCTCCCGAAAGCTGCGGCGCACCGTCACGTCCTGCTTTGGCGTCAGAAAGGCCTTTTTCACGTCCTCCGGCATGCGGATATCCCCCAGCAGCATCAGGGGATTGTTCACGCTTTCAATCGAGAAGGGATGCCAGGGGAAATCCTTCTCTCCCAGCGCCCAGTACAGCATATCGCAGAAGCAGGTGTGCGCCCCCATCTCCAATTCATAGGCCCGGGAATAAGGGCCGCAGAAATTGCGCATGGCCGGGTTGTAAAAGTCCGCCATATCGCGCCAGATACCGCTTTCCAGTTCTTCCGCCAGGGCTTTCAGCGCCTGATTGTCGCTGTACCGCCGCACGAAGCCCAGGGTGGATAAATCCACCCCGCAGTAGGTGGGGGAATTGAACTCGGCGCAGGCGTGATGCTCCCGGTAACGGGCAAGCATCCCCTGGGCATAGGAAACGGCGTAGTCCCGCCAGTCCGGCTCGTTCAGCAGCTTTCCGAAATCATCCAGCAGGAAGATATGCATGCACTGGATGTTGGTATTCAGGGGTGTGAAATTGGTTTTGCTGCGGGTAACGCTGCCCTCCATGGCAAGGCGCGCGCTGTGGAGCACGTCTTTTTTCAGGGCGGCGCTCATGCGCCCTTCCCCATGCCGCAGCAGCATGGCAAAGCACATCAGCAGAAATTCCCGGAGGTTGGGCTCGTAGGTGTCCCACACCACGGGCACGGTATCCGTCAGCGCCCTGCGCAGCAGGCTTTCGATTTCCCCGGCGTCTTTGCTTAATGCCGGATGGGCGGTCAGCTTCTGATGAAAGCTGTCCGTCACCCGCTCCCACGTAATATCCGCCCAATAGCGCCCGTACAGGCCCAGCCGCCCGTAATCCAGCGCCCCGGCGGGCGGGTATTTTTCATCGGGGTTATGCCGGAACACGCCGTGAAAGATTTCCCCCGGCGCGTCGATCTGCAGGGCCAGCACCGCCCGGCAAACGTCCCCGATGGTGTCCCAGGCCCCCGCTTCATCCCGGATCATGAGGGAAAGGGCGTAGTACAGGGACGCGCGCAGGCTGACCTCCCGTTTCTCGTCGAACCGCCAGGAAACCAGATGCAAGGCGGGATCATAGGCCGCCGCGAGCCGCTTTCCGGCTTCGTCCAGCAAGGTTTTTCCTTCCGGGGACAGCTGATCGTACAGGGTCATGGGAACGCGCCTCCTTCTTTTGTTCCATTATACGGCCTGCAAGCGGCCTTTGCAAACCTTATTTTCATTGCTCCGGGCTTTACGGACGGAAAGGGCGATGATATAATACATGTATCAGGAAAACAAGGAGCGATTTTATGAGCGATTGGCAGAAGAAGCATCCCATGGGCACCATGCTGGGCGATTCCCTGCCCGGCGCGCCGGTGCTGGCTCCCCGCGGAAACACGGTGACGGGCGTGCGTACCATCACCCTGACCGACCCCAATCAGGCGGACGTGCTGGCCGGAAAGCGGGACGGGCGTTTCCCCCGGTATGACCGGCCCCTGACGGTGGAGGTATGGTATCCCGCCCTGCCGGGCAACCTGGCGCCTTTTTCCATTGAAGGCCGGGCTTTTCGGGACGCGGCGCCGGACGCTGCCGTCGGCCCCTGCCCGGTGGTGGTGATTTCCCACGGCTACCCCGGCTCCCGCATCCTGCTGGTCAATTTGGCCGAAAACCTGTCCAGCAAAGGCTATGTGGTGCTCTCCATCGGGCACACGGACAACACCTACCCCGATTTTCCCGCCCAGGGCTCCATCGAAAGCGCCGTGATTCACCGGTCTTTGGATCAGCGGTTTGTGATTTCCCAACTGAAAACGCTGAACAGCGAAGGCTTCCTGCGGGGCATGCTGCTGCCCGACGCTGTGGGCCTGATCGGCTTTTCCATGGGCGGCTACGGCGCGCTGCGCACCGTGGGGGCCCGGATCGGCGAAAATGTGCTGAAGGACGTTTTCGCTCCCGTGGCGGAGGAAGTGCAGGAAGCGCCGGACTGGCACGGCGACAAAACCGTGAAGGCCGCCGTGCTGTTCGCCCCGGCCACCTTCTGGTTCGATCCCGCCCGCTCGGAGGATATCGACGTGCCCACCCTCTGGTTCTGCGGCACCGCCGATAAAACCGTGGGCTACGACGCCGTGCGGCAGTGCTGCGAAGGGGCCGTGAATTCCGACCGCATTTTTATCAGCTACGAGCGCTGCGGCCACAATGTAGCCAACAACCCCGCCCCCGCGGAAGCGCTGTCCGCTCCCTGGGAGATCATCAAGCGCTGGGCCGACCCCGTGTGGGACACCCGACGGCTGAACGATCTTAACTGCCACTTCGTCACCGCGTTCTTTGACAGCCTCCTGAAAGGCGACGCGGAAAAAGCCGCTTATCTCACCGTGCCCACCCCCTGCGGCAAGGACGCGGACGGCAAGGCGGGCACAGGCTGGCCGGGCTTTCCGGAGGCTGCCCCCGCGGGCGTGATCCTGGAGCATTTCCCCAAACATAGGTAAGAAAAAAGCGCCGGGCGTTCCGGCGCTTCAGAGCATCGACAAGAAATTGATATAGGAAGCAAATTTCCCCCCGCGGGCGTGATCCTGGAACACTTTCCCAAACAGAAGTAAGCGAAAAGCAAGTAAGCGAAAAGCGCCGGGCATTCCGGCGCTTTTCATATGCAAATCTGGCTGTCAGGCGTTCTGATACTTCCGGGCGCATTCCCGCACGATGGCGTTCATGGCGTCCTGCTTTTCCAGCATGTCCTTGGCCAGGGCGATCTGGCAGCGGGTGCGGACCAGGTTGTGCTTGGGCTTTTTCACATTGAAATATTTATCGCCGTTGATGTAGTCGTCCAGGAAGCGGGTGGCCAGCTCGCAGGCCAGCACGAAGCTGGACATGCCCAGGGTTTCCACCTCCAGGGGCGTTAAGGTCTTGGCCGTCTTTTTCAGGAAGCCTTCGGCGAAGGCCCAGAAAATATTCAGGTTCACGCCCGCCTTCTGGTAATCCTCGCTGTCCTCCTCCACAAAGTTGGCGGCGAAACGGATGGCGTCGCCGAAATCGTGGCCCACCAGACCGGGCATGACGGTGTCCAGATCCACCACCACCAGGGCCTCGTGGGTGACCTCGTCAAACAGCACGTTGTTGATCTTGGTATCGTTATGGGTCACGCGCAGGGGCAGCTTACCCTGGTTGAACAGATCGGTCAGGCAGCAGGCCCGATCCTGCACGGACAAAAGCCAGTCGATTTCTTCCCTGACCTCGGCCACCCGGCCGCATTCGTCCCTTTCCACGTCCCGGAGCATGGTTTCGTAGCGCTTGCGGGTATCGTGGAAATCTGGAATGGTGTAGTAAAGCTGGGTGGCGTCAAAATCGCTGAGCAGCATCTGGAATTCGCCGAAGGCCTCCCCGGCGTTGCGCACCACGCGGATATCGTCGCAGGAGTCGAAGGTAACGGAAGGCACATAATTGCAGATGCGCCAGAAGCTGTCGTCCTCGTCGGTCAGGTAGGTTTTTCTTTCGCCGTTTTCATCCTCGGTGTGGTGGTAATGCAGGCTCACCTTGTCCGGCGCTTTCTCCCGAATGTATTCCGTCACTTTGTCGATGTTTTCCATCAGCTGGATGGGGTTCTTGAAAGCGTAGGTGTTCACCCGCTGCACCAGGTAAGGCTTGATCACCGCCATGCCGGTGCCGTCGTCCCGGATATAGTTCACCTTGTAGGTTCTGTTTACGTTGCCCTGGCTTACTTCCTCATAGTTAAAGAAGGGCCCTGCAATGCGAAACGCTTCCCCGACCTTGAGAAGCTTGCGCGCGATATTTTGTTCCATGTCTTTCCCCCGTTTGTTGAATTTTTCTCAATCATACGCTCAGTTTTACCTGTTGTTTCATCCGTATCATACCGGATTTAGTGGTTTTTGTCAACAAAAACATCAAATTCTTGCGGTTTTATCCTTTTTTTGCTTTGCTTCCGGCCGGAATCATAGTATAATAATGGAAGAAAACACGGAAGGGAGGCGCAGGCGAAATATGACGGCGGAAAAAGTGCTGACGGCCCTGGCGGCCATCCGCGCGCCCCAGGCGCGGGTCGAATACGACCTGCACGGCCTGACGGCGGATGCGCTGCAGCGGGCGGACATTCCCTTCCGCCATGAAGCGCCCCTGGCTCCCCGGTGCCGGATCGATTTCCTGTGCGATACGGTAGGCATCGAGATCAAGCGGGGCAGGCCGGACAAGGTGCCGGTGGAAAACCAATTGCGCCGCTATGCCGAAACGGGCAGGCTCACCGCCCTGATCCTGCTTTCCGAAAAAGCCCTGCCCTCTCTGCCGGGGTTCGTATGCGGGATTCCGGTGTACCCGGTCAGCCTGTACAGGCTGTGGGGCATCGCCACGGACACGGCGGGCGAAAAGCAAGCCGGCCCAATTCCCGAACCGATCCCGGACGCGCCCGCGGAAATAAGCGAAGAAGCCCCGCCGGAAAGCGCTCCGTCCCTTTCCCTGGAAGACGATATTTTGCGGGATTTATCCCAGGAGGACGTGCCCCCCTTCCTGCGGGACGGGGAACCCGCTTCCTATTATTACGGCGTGCTGTCCTACAACGCCAGGCGGAAATGCTGGGTGATTAAGGGCGACCCCACGGTGACGGAGCTGGCCAAGCGCCTGTTTCCCGGCAGTGACGCCAAACGCGGCGAAGCCCGCTTTACCGCCCACCGCCGCATTATCGGGGACGTAAGCTGGCTGATGCAGCGCTATCCCCTGGAAATCGCTCCCCGGGATCGGGAACGCTGGCAGCAGGCATTGCATCAGGCCCGGGACTATTACCGGGAACGGGAGCGCGCCCGTACCCTGCTGCCCGCCCCTCAGCCCTCCCCCAGCCTGTTTTCGGGCGAGCTAAGGCCCTTCCAGCAGATCGGCCTGCGCTGGCTCCGGCTCACCCCCCGCGCCCTGCTGGCCGACGAAATGGGCCTGGGCAAAACGGTGCAGGCCCTGGCCTGCGCGGCCGAGGAAGGGATTTTTCCCCTGCTCATCGTGCCGCCGCCCCACCTGTGCCGCAACTGGCTGGCGGAAACGATGCGCTTCCTGCGCGTCAAGGGCCGCCCGCCCCGGGTGCATATCGTGAAGGGCCTGACCCCCTACCCCCTGCCGGAAGCGGACGTGTACATCCTGCATTATCTGCTGCTGCGGGGCTGGAAGCAGGCTTTGCCGGCGCTCAACTTCCATACGGTGATTTTTGACGAAATCCAGGAGCTGCGCCGGGCCGGAACGGAAAAATACAGCGCGGCCAGCCTGCTGTCCGAAAGCTGCCAGCGGGTGATCGGCCTGTCCGGCACACCCATTTACAATTACGGCAGTGAAATCTGGAACGTGATCAACATTCTGGACTTTCATTTCCTGGGCGACTTTGAAACCTTCACCCGGGAATGGTGTGCTGGGTACGGAAACCGCATCGTGCAGAAGCCGGAATTGCTGGGCGACCATCTGCGCCGGGAGGGGCTGATGCTGCGCCGCACCAAGCAGGAGGTGCTGCCCGAGCTGCCGGAAAAGCGGCGGCTGGTGCAGGAAATTGACGCGGACGACGCCCTGTACGCCCGGCTCATGGCTCCGGTATGGGAAAAGCTGTACCGCTGGCGGCAGGATCAGGCCCTTTCCCCCTCCGCCCGGGCCCTGCTGGAAGACCAGATTTCCCAGGAGGCCCGCCAGGCCACAGGGCTGGCGAAGGCCCCCTATGTGTGTCAGTTCGTCAAGGCCCTGGTGAACGCCGGGGAAAAGGTGCTGCTGTTCGCCCACCACCATGCCGTGATGGATATTTACAAAGCCGAGCTCAAAAACGAGCGGCCCGTGTTCATTACCGGCCGGGAAACCGCCGCCCGGAAGGAAGAGGCTGCGGATCGGTTTATGACGGGCAAAACCGATTTATGCGTCGTTTCCATGCGGGCGGCCAGCGGCCTCAATCTCCAGCGGGCCACCTGCGTGGTGTTCGGGGAGCTGGACTGGAGCCCCGCCGTCCACGCCCAGGCGGAGGACCGCGCCCACCGCATGGGGCAGAAGGATTCCCTGCTGTGCTATTACCTGGTGGCCCCCCGGGGCAGCGACCAGGATATGCGGGAGGCGCTGGGCCTGAAGGTGAGCCAATTTCAGCTGCTCATGGGCGATCAGGCGGAAAGCCAGGATCACGCTGCGGCGGGGGCCAATTTCGCCCGGCGGCATGTGGAAAAGCTGGTGGCCGACCTGGAAAAAAGGGAGTTTTGACCCGCTTGCGCCCATTTCCTTATCCTCTGAAAAAAAATTTTATAATTATTTTTGTAAATAGCAGGAAAAAGGGAAAGGACGGCGAAAAATGATAAAATGCTCGTAGTATGGGGTGGTATTTTTGCCGTACACCATCGCGCGCCACGCCGGCTACTGCGCCGGTGTGCGAAAGGCCATGGAGCTGGCGTTCTCCGCCGCGCGGGAAGCCAGGGAACAGGGCATCCCCTGTTATTCCCTGGGTGAACTGATCCACAATCCCGACGCCGTGAACGCCCTGCGCCGGGAAGGCGTCATTCCCGTGGATCGGGTGGAGGACGCAAAAAGCGGCATGATCCTGCTGCGCAGCCACGGCGTGCCGCCGGAGGTTGAGGAGCAGTGCCGCAGGCAGGGCCTGATCGTAAGGGACTGCACCTGCGCTTCCGTCCGCGCCCTGCACAATATCGTGCGGGAAACCGGCGAACAGGGCATCCCGGTGATCCTGGTGGGCGAGCCCGATCATCCCGAAGTGCAGGGCACCGCCGCCTGGTGTCCCGGCAAGTGTTACATCGTGCGCACGGAAGCGGACGTGGACGCGCTGCCGGAGATGGAACGGGCGCTGGCCGTTTCCCAAACCACCTTTTCCTTAAGCGCGTGGGAAAAGATCCTGAAGCGGCTGAACGGGCGTTTCAAAAACCTGGACGCCCGCTGCACCATCTGCCCCGCCACCCAAATGCGCCAGCAGGAAGCAAAGGCCCTGGCCGCCCAGGTGGACGCCATGATCGTGGTAGGCGGCAGGAGCAGCGCCAACACGCGCAAATTATATGAAGAATGCCGGGCCATCTGCCCGCGCACCATTTTGGTGGAACGTGCGGAGGAAATTCCTTCACACTTTGCAGATATCCACAATCATCACATAGGAATAGCCGCCGGCGCATCCACACCGGATTGGTCATTTAAGGAGGTTGTCACACGCATGAACGAACAGGAACGCATCGACCAGGAAACCCAGGAACCCGTCGCCAATGTTGAACAGGAAGTGCAGGAGAATCAGGCCCTGACCATGGAAGACATTGAAAAGACCGTGGTTCGCATCCGCACGGGCCAGACCGTAACTGGCACCGTCGTGCAAATCAACGATGACGAAGTGTGCGTCAACATCGGTTACAAATCCGATGGTTTGATCAAGCGCTCCGAATTGGTTGATCAGGACGTGAAGCTCAACGACGAGATCGAGGTCGAGGTCGTTAAGGTGAACGACGGCGAAGGCAACGTCCTGCTTTCCCAGCGCAACATCGTCAACCGCAAGGCTTGGGACGCGCTGATGGAAAAATACGAAAACAACGAATACATCGACGCCGTGGGCAAGGAAGCCGTCAAGGGCGGCTTGCTGGCCAGCGTCGAGGGCGGCATCCGCGCCTTCGTGCCCGCTTCCCAGCTGGCGCAGCGCTACGTCGAAAAGATCGGCCAGTTCGTGGGCCAGCCCATGAAGCTGAAGATCATCGACGTGGATAAGCAGAAGAAGCGCATCGTGGCCAGCCGCAAGCAGGTCATCGAAGAAGAAAGCGCCACCAAGAAGGCCGCTGCCTGGGAGAAGCTGGAAGAGGGCGCCGTGGTGAAGGGCATCGTTCGCCGCTTTGCCGATTTCGGCGCGTTCGTGGATCTGGACGGCGTGGACGGCCTGATCCATATCACCGACCTGGCCTGGAACCGCGTGAATCATCCCAGCGATGTGCTGCAGGTGAACCAGGAAGTGGAAGTGAAGGTGCTGAAGCTGGACCGCGAACGGGAACGCATTCAGCTGGGCTACAAGCAGCTGCAGCCCATGCCCTGGGACAACATCGAAGAAAAGTATCCCGTGGGCACCATTCTGGAGCGCAACGTGGTGCGCATCCGCCCCTTCGGCGCGTTCATCGAGCTGGAGCCCGGCGTGGACGGCCTGGTGCATATCTCCCAGTGCGCCCTCACCCGCATCGCCAAGGTGGAAGACGTGCTGCAGGTGGGTCAGCCTGTGCGGGTTAAGGTGCTGGCTGTTGATCCCGAAGCCAAGCGCATCAGCCTGAGCATCCGCGAAGCCCTGGCCGACGAAGCCTCTCTGGAAGAAGAAGCGCTGGAAATCCCCGGCGAAGCCGAAGAAGCGCCCGTCGACGCCGAATAATTCACCGGAAATTCATCGCCGCGTCCCCGTTCCACAGGACGCGGCATTTTTTCTGTATATTGAAGAAACAAATCCCTTCGGAGGTTCCTTCCATGAAAAAATCTCTGCTGATTTCCCTGCTGCTCCTGCTGCTGTGCTGCGCAGCTGCCCTTTCGGAGGAAGCGCAGGACATCACCGATCAGTGCAAATTCGCCGCGTCTCCCGGCAAGTTCAAGCTGACCCGGATGTACGACCGGGACTACCGCACCGCCTACATGAGCAATAAGCAGAAGACCCCTTACGTGGAGCTGACCGCCCCCAAGGACAGCCCCGTTTACAGCCTGTACGTCTGCTTTGCCCACAAAACCCTGATTCCCTGGGAATTGCAGGCCAAACGCGGCGGGAAATGGGAAACGGTCTATGAAAGCGCGGGGATCTACGCCCATGAGTACGTGGTGCTGACGGACGGGGAAGAAGCGCTCCGGGTGAAATCCAAAGCAGAAAAGCAGAGCCAGCTGATCGTGAACGAAATTTTCGCATTCGGCCCCGGCGATAAGCCCGCCTTCGTGCAGATTTGGGAGCCCACCCCGGAAAAGGCCGATCTGCTGGTGATCGCCGCCCATCCCGACGATGAAATTCTGTTTTTCGGCGGCACGATTCCCACCTACGCGGTGGAACGGGGGCTGAACGTGGTGGTGGCCTACATGACCAACGGCACCACCAAGGACGGCATCACCTCCCGCCGCAGCGAGCTGCTCAACGGCCTGTGGGAAATGGGCGTGCGCCAGTACCCTGTGGTCGGCACATTCGACGATCTGTATTCCGCCAAGCTGGACAAGGGCTACAGCATCTGGAACAAAACCAAAACCTGGCAGTACATCACAGCATTGTACCGGCAGTACAAGCCCGAAGCGGTGATCACCCACGACGTGAACGGCGAATACGGCCACGGAGCGCACCGGGTGTGCGCCGACGCGGTCCAGCGCTGCATCGCCATGGCGGCGGACGCCAATACCTACCCCGACACGGCGGCCCAGTGGGGCGTTTGGCAGGTGAAAAAGCTGTATCTGCACCTGTACAAGGAAAACGCCGTGGAAATGGACTGGGATCAGCCCCTTTCCGCCGTGAACGGACGCACGGGCTTTGAAGCGGCGCTGGACGCCTATCAATGGCACGTATCCCAGCACGACGCATCCCAGAAAAACCCGAAAACCGGCAAGTACGAGCCCTTCACCGTGGAGCCCCGGGACAGCGATTACAGCTGCTACCGCTTCGGCCTGGCGTACACCGCCGTTGGCCCCGACATGGAGAAAAACGACTTTCTGGAAAACATTCCCGGCTATTGATTCGTTTCTCTGTCAGACGCGATTCTGTTCATCAGAATCGCGCTTTTTTCTTCCCACCACCAGCCTGTCCAGCGCCGCCAGCAGACCGGGCAGCAGGAAGAGGATCACCAGAATGGCGGACAGGGCCCCGGTGGAAATGGTGCGGCAGATTTCCGCCACGGTGGGGTCGGAATACGTGGCGCCGATAATGCCCGTGACCAGCACCAGAATCAGCCCGGAGGTCATGATGGCATGCACCGACCCGTCATAAGCGGCTTTCAGCGCTTCCGGCACGCTCCGTGTTTTCCGGTTCTCCCGGTAATAGCTGGCGTACAGGATGCCGTAATCGATGGTCGCGCCCATCAAAATACATTCCACGATCAGCAGGGCCAGGAAATAAATACTGTACCCCTGCCAGCCCACCGCCGTGACCGTGATGTATACGCCGCACTGCACGATCAGCACCAGCAGCGCCGGAATGATGAAGGAACGGGAGGTAAAGAGCACGATCAGGAAAATGGCCGCGGCGGTGAGCAGGGTGATGGTGCGCAGCTCCTGCGCGAAAGTGCCCTGCATTTCCCGGCTCATGGCCGAATTGCCGATCAGGTAATATTCCCCGGTCAGCCCCTCCCCCGCTTTTTCGATCACATCCAAAAGCGCGTCCGTCGCTTCCGATTCTACGGGAAGATACGTATAAACGATCATGCGGGAATAACGCTCGGATTTCAGCATGGCCATGCCGTCCTCCAGCTGTTCCTTGGCCCCGGCGATGGTTTCCCGCATCTCAGCGGGGATCATGCCGGATAAAAGCGGGTTTTTCAGCAGCTTGTCGTGCACATAATCAAACAGCTGTGGAATGGTCAGCTTTTGTTCTTCGGCGGGGGTGGACGAGCCCGCGAAATACAGGGTATACACCGTATTCAGCAGCGCGGGATCGAAGCTGATCCCCGCGGCGCCGGTGTCCACGCCCATGCCGCCCGCCAGGCCGTCCAGGGCGTCCGCCAGCTCCGCCGCCCCGTAGGCCTTGCCGAAGATGGAGGGATAGCCCATCACCTGGGTCACGTCGGGGCGCTGCTCCAGCGCATCCGACAGGGCGGCCATTTTTCCCTCGTCCCCGTTTTCATACACGATCACCAGCAGGTTTTCCGGCGGGAAAATATCCACGATGGGGTCCACCTTGGCCAGCGTATAGGCGATTTGGGTGTTGCCCTGCAGGAAGTAAAACGCCCCGAACATCAGCACGAACACGACGGACAAAACAATCCGCCGCTTGTAGCTGAACCGGGCCAGTCCGCCCAGGGAGAAGCGGGGCGTTTTTTTCGCGGTTTTTTCGATCAGCCCGTCCCCCAGCAGCACGATACCGGGCAGCACCGTCAGCACGCAGAGCAGGCTGATCAGCACGCCCTTGGCCAGCACGATGCCAAGATCCAGCCCGATTTTGAACTGCATGAACGCCAGCGCCAGCAAGCCCGCGGCGGTAGTCAGGGCGCTGCCCGTGACGGGCGACACGCAGTTGCACAGCGCCGCCGCCATGGCCTCCCGCTTTTCCAGGCCCCGGGCCTTTTCCTGCCGGTAGCGGTTCATGAGCATTACGGAATAATCGATGGACAGCACCAGCTGCAGCACCGACGCCATGGAAGAGGTGACGTAGGAAACCTTGCCCATGATCAGGTTGGTGCCCTCGTTCATCATGATGGCGATACCGATATTGATAAGGAACAAAAGCGGTTCAAACCAGCTTTCGCACATGGCCGCCAAAATAGCGACCAGAATCACGATAGCCCCGCCCAGCAGCCAGGGTGATACGCCGTCCGCCCCCGGATTGTCGTTGCGGTATACGGTGCGGTATTCCTGAAAATCCTTCGCAAGGGCGCTTTCGATGGCCCGTTCCTCGGGAGAGCCGTATTCATAGGACGTGCCGATCACGAACAGGGAATAATCGCCCTTATGATATTTTTCGCTGCCGTCGTGAGCCACGCTTTCCACATAAGGGAGCGCTTTCAGCTTTTCCAGAAGCTCCGCCTGCCTTGCTTCGTCCAGGCCCTCCGCCATCACGCGGATGCTCTTATCCGCGCCCATGGAGGGGAACTCCGCCGCCATAATATCCATGCCCTTTTTCATAGCGGACTGATCCGGCAGGTACTTCGTCATATCATAATTGACGCCCACCCGAAGGGAAAGCAGCATGCAGACCACCGTCAGGCACAGCGCCGCCCCCATGATCCAGTATCGGCGGGATACGATAAAGCCAGCGGCTTTCTTCATAGAATGACCCCCTGTGTTCTCGCGTTGGAAAGCAATTCCAATTGCATTATACAGGAAAAATCGATTTTGCACAATGCGGCGTTTCGCCATGAAAAATATGTGAAGAATCCGTTAAATGCCTTTCACTCTCTTTACATTCGGGGTGCGATATGCTATACTAATTTTTAGCGGGTCAACATTCGCCCAGTGGGGCAAGCTATGACCACAGAGGAGAAAGGAGGAAATCGCCGGTGCTGGATGAAATGACGGTTTTAAGCCG
>CACWWM010000049.1 GCA_902764565.1 uncultured Eubacteriales bacterium | reverse complement strand
GTGTGCACGGCGCTGAAAAAGTATTTTACTCCAGCTTCCGAAAGCGCGTCCGGAAGCCCCGCGGAATAGCCGTTCACGTCCGCCGTCATGGCGCTTTGCATGGGCGCGCCGATTGCTTCGGCCCATTCCCGCCCCATGCGCAGGTGTTCTTTCAGCACCGTTTCGTCCACTAAATCCGTCAGGTTCAGATAGCTGGCGCTCAACCCAATGCGGCCTTCCCGGACAAAGCGGATCAGGTCCGCCCGCTCCGCGTCGGAAGCGGTGTGCAGAAAGTTTTCGATCTGCCACCAGTTTTCGCACTGCCAGCGGAAACCGCGGCCCCGTTCGTCGTCCGAGCGCAGGATGTCCAGCGCCTGCCGCAGAAAATCCGCGTGCTGACGGCAAATCAGCTCCTGCCGGGCGGTATAGCCGATGTCCGTGTGGGAATGGTGCAGCACGTCGATGTGCCATTTTCTCCTCAATGCTTTCACGAAAATACCCTGCCTTCTGATGATTTGAAAGAAGGGCTGCCGCGAAGATGCGACAGCCCCCACAGGCGGCCAGCCAGGACTGAACGTATTCATCCCAGGTGTCCAGAGAACGTTCGCCGCGGATCATGGCCACCCACGCTTCGTCGCGGATGGTGTTCAGTTCCGCGAAGAGATCGGCGCTGGGCAGGGTTTCGGTGACAGCGTTCTGGATGTAGCTGTTGTACTGATCCTTCTTGAACCAGTTCAGGCGGTTTGCGATGGAAGGATCCTTGTAGAAGGCCAGGTCATAAGCCAGCTGAGAGAAAGCGCGGTCCGCGCCGTACAGGCTGCGGCAGCCCCACACGCCAACGGCGTTCAGTTCTTCGTTGGTCATGAGGCGCTTGATGGTGCCGTTTTCATTCTTCTCATAGTGGGTTCCTTCAATGCCCGCGAACGCGGTCATGTACAGCTCGTCGTCGGTGGCGAAAGCATTGAGGATCTTGAAGATGGTGGCCAGCTTTTCATCGCTCATAGCGGCGTTGTACACGGCGCTCTCGCTCACAGCAACGGGAGTGCCCACCTGCCAGCCGTAATCGCCCTTGGGGCCAGCCGGCCAGGGGCCGTATACGAAGGTGGAATCTTCACCGTTCACTTTCCAGTATTCGTCAGCGCAGCGGCCGCCGCCATCGCCCAGGACTTCCTTGAGCCGGTAGTGGTCGATAGAGGCGTTGGCGCTCACGCCGTAGAGGCCGGTCACCATGCCGTGGGAAATGGCCCAGTAGCTGCCTTCCACGGATTCCTTGCCAGCCACGAATTCGGGATCAATCAGGCCGTCTTTGTACATGGCGGCCAGGGTCGCTACGACTTCCTTGGCTTCGGGGGCCACATCGCTGTTGACCACCTTGCCGTCCCGGACGACCCAGTAGGATTCGCTGCCGGAGAAGCCCGTGGCCAGGCCATAGGAGCCGAACAGGGCTTTCATAGCGGTGATGGAGCAGCCGTAGGTGTCATCCTTGCCGTTGTTGTCCGGGTCTTCCTTGGCGAAGCGGCCCATCAGGGCAACGAAATCATCCACGGTCTTGGGCAGGGTTTCTTCGGTCACGCCCAGCTTATCCAGCCAATCGCCGCGGTAGATCAGGGTCTTGTAGGGCATGGAGCCGTCGGGCTTGAAGGAGGGGATGACGACCATCTTGCCGTCCTTCATGGCCGCCTTCTGCCAGGCTTCCACGTCGCCGCTCAGATCGCCGTAGGCCGCGCCGTTCATGATGAAGTTATACACATCCGGCGCGTTCTCTTTGAAGAACTCCACGTCCCAGGACTTGATGACGCCCTGGTCGTAGTAGCTGTTCAGCGTGGTAGCGCTCTGGGCCAGGAACACGTCGGGGGCGGTGCCGCCGGCCAGACGGGTGTTCACGATTTCGGCGTAGTTGGCCTGCTCAATGTAGACCACTTCGATGTCCACGTTGATGCCGTGCTTTTCCTTGAGCTGCTGCTCAACGAGGGGCGTGATAACGTCCTTCTCGTTGTCGACGGGTCCGAACATGTAGCCGGCCACAGAAATCTTGATCGGCTCATCTTCGGCCATGGCGGGCACAAGCGCAGCGACCATCATCAGGGCCAGCGCCAGGGCAAGAATACGGGTACCTTTCATGTGTTTGACCTCCTTTTATATTTTGAAAGGATTTCATCCTTTCAAGGATCCAATCATGATGCCCTTCACGAAGAACTTCTGCACGAAGGGATACGCGCAGAGGATGGGCAGGGTGGTAACGAAAATGCAGGCGGCTTTCAGGCCCTCGGAGGAAACCACGGATTCCATTTCCGCCGCGTTTGCGGCGGCGCTGGTGTCCAGGATTTCTTTGGAGCCGGTGATGATGATGCGCCGCAGCACGATCTGCAGGGTGAATTTGGCGTCGTCCGAAATATAGATCAGCACGTCGAACCAGCTGTTCCAGTGGCCCACCACCAGCCACAGGGCCACCGTGGCTAAAATGGGCTTGGACAGGGGCAGCACGATCTGCATGAAGATGCGGAACCGGCCCGCGCCGTCGATCAGGCAGCTTTCCTCGATTTCCTCGGGCAGGGACTGGAAATAGTTGCGCATGATCACCATGTTGTAGGCGCTGATGAAGCCCGGCAGGATCATGGAAGCGTAGGTGTTCAGCAGCCCTAAGTTTTTCACCACCAGATAGCTGGGGATCAGGCCGCCGGAGAAGAACATGGTGAACACGATGAACAGCGTCCAGAAGGTGCGGTGGGGGAAGAAACGCTTGCTGAGCACATAAGCGCCCATGGAGGTGAAGAACAATTGCAGCACCGTGCCGACCACCGTGCGGATCAGGGTGTTTTTATACCCTATCCAGATGTAGCGGTTGCCGATCACACGGGCGTAATTATCCAAGGTGGCGTCCTTGGGGTACAGCAGCAGCCCGCCCTTGGTGGCGATATAGCTGGGGGAGAGACTCAGGTTCAGCAGGTGCCAGAAGGCGATCACGATGGAAGCGCTCAGCAGCGTCAGCACAAGGTAAATCAGCACCTTGCCGACGGTCATTTTTTTCTGTGTCATATCCGCCGCCCCCTTACCAGATGCCTTCGCCGCTGATCTTGCGGGTGATCAGATTGGTTCCCACAACCAGCACGAAAGCGATCACGTTCTTAAAGAGACCAACGGCGGTGGCCAGGGAGTACTTCATATCGCCCAGGCCGTAGCGGTAAACATATGTATCGATAATGTCGCCCGTCTGGTACACGGCACTGTTGTACAGGTTGAATACCTGGTCAAAGCCCGCGTCCATGATGGAGCCGATGTTCAGGATCAGCATGATCACGATGGTGCTCACCAAAGAAGGAATGGTGATGTACCGGGTGCACTGCCAGCGGGATGCGCCGTCCACCGTGGCGGCTTCATACAGCGACGGGTCGATGCCGGAGATGGTGGCCAAATACAGGATGGAGGACCAGCCGACGTTCTTCCAGATGTCCGTCACGATCAGGGTGCCGCGGAAATACTTGTTGTTGCCCAGGAAGTAAATGGATTCCTGCACGCCGAAGAACTGCCTGAGCAGGGCGTTTACAGCGCCGTTGTTGGGGGAAAGGAGCTGCTGGAACATACCGGCCAGCACGACCCAGCTTAAGAAATGGGGCAGATAGGTGATGGTCTGCACCGTTTTCTTGAAACGGACGTGGCTCACTTCGTTGAGCATCAGCGCTAAGATGATGGGGGCGGGGAAGCCGAACAGCAGCTTCAAGCCGCTGATTTCCAGGGTGTTCCTTACGGCGCGGCCAAAGGTAGGGGTGTTAAAGGCTTTGGTAAAGTTATCCAGCCCGCACCAGGCGCTGCCCCAAATGCCCTGACTGATCTTGTAATTCTTGAAGGCGATCACGATGCCGCCCATGGGGATGTACTTGAAAATCACGAAATAGACGATCACGGGTACAAACATCAGCGTCAGGGCCAGATGCTTTTTATACCCGGTAAATCCGCGCAGCCAACGCATGAAAGCGTTTCCCTGACGCGGAATCCGTGCGCCCACATCGGTCACGGTCATCCCTCCTCAGCCCTTACGTATATGCCGTCGAATCTGGAAATTATTGTAGCAACAGCCGTTCCTTTCGTAAAGTGCAGCAGCAAATACAAAATGTGCAAAAACTAATATGAAGCCGGGAAGGGAAAATCGGGCCTGACTTTACGGCTTTCTGGAGCCCTTGCGGTACTTCTGCGGGGCAACGCCGTAATATTTTCGGAAAGCCCTTGTAAAGGTGCTGGAATCGGTATAGCCGCAGGCGTAACAGACCTCCTCGTTGGGCAAGCCCTTGTTCAGCTGGGTCACCGCGTACTGCATGCGCTGCTGCACGATGTACTGATAGGGTGTATAGCCCGTTTCCTGCCGGAACAGGCGGATGAAGTAATTGGGGTGGTAATTGAACAGGTGGCTCAGCTCTTCGATGGTCAGTTCCTCCGAAATATGACGGGCGATGTGCTTCTGCACACGGTTCAGCATCTGGGAATTCTGAATGAAGCCTTCGCTTCCTTTGAGGAAAAAGGAGAAATCCTCCGCCAAATGCTCCAGCAGCTCGATCCGGCGTTCTCGTATCGCTTTGTTGATCGTACTGATAAAATCGTTCAGGCAGCTTTCCTCCTCCACGGACAGCTCGATCAGATTGGTGACCCGGTATTTATTGAAAACCACATGTAAATAGGTACACACAAAATCTTTTTCCGGGTTGCGCCATACGTGATAGGGCACCGTGGACGGCAGGATGTATAAATATCCAGGCTTCATGGCCCGCCGTATATCCGCGGATTCATAGGTCAGGTCGCCCTCCAAAACATAGTAGATGCGGGAATAGCCCGTCGGCGCCTTCTCGATCAGTTCCCACGTCGGCAATACCACCGTGTTGCCGTATTCGATCAGCATATCAATCGTCCTCCGTTTGATGGCTTAATTATACCGAAAATACGCCGGAAAGTAAAGAATAAACAGTGATTTTGCGGGCCGAGCGCTGCAAACGATCTTACTTTTTGCATATATTGCGCTCATTCCTGCACTTTGATTTGAAAGCCCCTTTCCACTATAATTTTATCAGTACAAGTATCGAAGCGGAAAATAGGGAGGTTCTGTTATGAGAGGTTACCTGGCTTGGGACGATCAGCATTTGGACGATGGTCTTTCCGTTGAATTCCGGTACACCGAAGCATATAAGGAAAACACGGGCCGGGGCCTGGCCTCCCGGGAGCTTGCCTGCCTGCGCGTGGCCCTGCCCGCCGCCGCGGCGCCGGTTCAGGACGGGGATTTGCTGGTGGGCCGCCGGGTATTCCGTCCCCTGGGCGTAGCCCCCAGCTACTGGGACGACGATACCGACGGGCTGGACAACGTATCCTTTTACGCCGACATCGGCCGCATAGAGCGGGTGATGAACCGGCCCTCCCAGACGGGAGAAAGCCGCGCCGCCATCGCTCGAATGATCGACTTCTGGAAAACGGAAAACGTGAACGCCAAGGCCCGGGCAAAATTCGATGAAACCATGCGCCGGGAAATGCCCAGCGACCTGTGGAACATCGATTCCGGCGTGATCTTCGGGCTGTACCGCCTGGTTTTTTCCCAATTGGATTATGACAAGCTGGTGCGTCTGGGTCTGCCGGGACTGAAAAACGAAGTTCTTTCCAGGCTGGAGGATCAATCCCTGGATGCCGATCAGCGGGATTTCCTTTCTTCTCTCGGCGGCCTGATCGATTTGCTTTCCGATATCCTGGGCCAGTATGAGGAACGGCTTGGGGCAATGATCGCCGAAGGGAAAGACCCCGCCTGGATCGGGCCCATGCTGGACAGCGTGAAACGCCTGCGGGCAGGGCCGCCCGCCTGCTTCCGGGACGCGCTGCAGCTGGTCTGGTTCTATTCCGGCATGACCGGGGGCCGGGATTTCGGGCGCATGGACGTGTACTTTGGCGACCTGTACGCGCAGGACATGGACAGCGGGAAGCTGACCGAGGAAGAAGCTGTTGAGCTGCTGCTTTCCTTCTACCGGCTCATGCAGGACACCGACAGCCGGGACGGGCGCATCGTCATGGGCGGCCTGGGCCGCAGGAACCCGGAAAACGCCGATCGGGTTTCCCTTGCGATCATGCAGGCGGGGCTTCGCTTCCGGCAGCTGAAACCGGAATTTTCCCTGCGCATGTACAAGGGCATGAACGAAGAAGTGATTCACCTCGCTTTCCGCATGCTGGAAGACGGCATGACCTATCCGCTGCTTTTTAACGACGAAGCTTCCACCCGCGCCGTGGAAAACACCATGCACGTTTCTGCGGAAGAAGCCATGCAGTACGGTTTCTTCGGGTGCGGGGAATATGTGCTGGGGCATCGCAGCATCGGCACGCCCAACGACATCATCAATCTGGCAAAGGCCCTGGAGGTCACGCTCCACGAGGGTATCGATCCCATCCGCCATTGCCCCCACGGACTGAACCTGGGCACCGTGGAAAGCTTCGATACCTTCGATAAACTGCTCAGCGCCTATGAACGGCAGGTGGAGTATTTCACCGAGATCGCCGCCCGCCATCAGCGGCTGGTGTACGATACCGTGAGCGAAAACAGCGCCATGCTCATGATGAGCCTGCTCATGGACGACTGTGTGGAGCGGGCCAAGCCCCTGGTTTCCGGCGGTGTGCGGTACATGGCTGGCACCTATGAAACCTATGGCAACACTACCGTGGCGGACAGCTTCACCGCCATCCGGGAAATGGTGTACGAAAAGAAGCTGCTTACCCTCCGGGAGCTGGTGGACATTCTGGACGTCGATTTTGCCGGTCACGAAGACCTGCGCCAAAAGCTGCTTCGCTGCCCCAAGTTCGGCAACGACGATCCCGTGGCCGACGCCATGGCCAAAACGGTGAACACGCACGTTTTTGAAACCACCGCCAGGCAGGCTAAGGCCCAGGGGCTTTCCTCCTATCTGGTGGTGATGATCAACAACGGCGCCAACGTGGATTTGGGAAAGAACACCTTGGCCACGGCGGATGGCCGCCGCGCTTTCACCTTCCTTTCCAACGGCAATAATCCCATGGCCGGGCAGGATCACAAGGGCTTGCCCGCCCTGCTGCGCTCCATCGCCTCTACGCGGATGGAGCTGACGGCCGGAACGGCCCAGAACCTGAAGCTCACCAAAGACCTGTTTACCAAGCATCCCGACGCCGTGCGCGATCTGATCGACACCGCCTTTGATATGGGCATCCTTTCCCTGAACATCAGCGTACTCAGCCGCGTCGAAATGGAGGATGCCATGATTCATCCGGAGCTGCATCAGAATCTGTTTGTGCGCGTGGGCGGCTTCAGCGCCCGTTTCGTGAACCTGGACCCGGGCACCCAGGCGGACATGCTGGCCCGCGCCCTGTATTGAGCCATGCAAGGAATCATTACCGATATTATCCCCTTCTCCGTCAATGACGGGCCTGGTATCCGCACCAGCGTATTTTTCAAGGGCTGCCCCCTGCGCTGCCAATGGTGCCATAACCCCGAAACGCAGGAACCGGGGCCCCAGGCGATGGTGCTGCCCTCCCGCTGCGTGCATTGCGGGGCCTGCGCGGCATGCCCTTCCGGGGCGCGGGGCGCACATGGAGAATACGATTCTTCCCGCTGCGTCGGCTGCGGCCTGTGTGTTGCCCGGTGCCCCATGGAAGCGTGCCGGATCAGCGGCATGGCCGTGACGCCGGAGGAGGTGCTTGCCCAAATTATACCGGACAGGCCCTTTTTCCGTACCCGGGGCGGCGTTACGCTCACCGGCGGAGAACCGATGTTCCAGCCGGAATTTGCCGTGGCCCTTTCTTCTCTCCTTCGGGAAAACGGCATCCATGTGGTGGCGGAAACCGGGGGATACGCGGCCTGGGAACATTTCGCGGAAATCCTTCCCTTCGTGAACCGGTTTTTGTTTGACTGGAAGATCACCGACCCGGAACTGCACCGCCGTTATACCGGCGCGGATAATCTGCTGATTCGGGACAATCTGGAAAAGCTCTGCGGCAGCGGGGCGGACGTGGTGCTTCGCTGTCCCGTGATTCCGGGCGTCAACGACAATCAGGCGCATTTTCAGGGCATCGCGTCCCTCACAAAGACGCTGCCTTCCATCCGTCAGGTGGATCTGCTGCCCTACCATGCGCTGGGCAACGACAAACGCGCCCAGCTGGGGCTGCCCGGCGACGGCTTCTCCGTCCCGGAGGAAGAAACTGTACAGCGCTGGCGGGAGGAACTGCAAGCGCTGTGCGCCGTGCCGGTCTGCTTGTGACAGACAGGAGGAAGCACCATGAAGTTTTCCCGGCGATTCATCAAAGCCCCGCAGGAAATGTGCAGCTTTGAAAACCACGTTCCCGCGCCGTACCTGCGCAAAACCTTCGTGCTGGACAAGGAGCCGCGGCAGGCGGAAATCACTGTCTGCGGCTTAGGGTTCTACGAGCTGTACGTCAACGGGAAAAACGTGACCAAAGGCCCCCTGGCCCCGTATATCAGCAACCCGGACGACGTGTGCTATTACGATCATTACGATCTGTCCGGCCTGCTGAAAAAGGGGAAAAACGCCATTGGAATCGTGCTGGGCAACGGGTTTCGGAATGCGTTCGGCGGCTTCGTGTGGGATTTTGACAAGGCTTCCTGCCGGGGCGTGCCCACGGTGGCCCTTTGCCTGGAGGCGAACGACGGGGAAAACGCCTTTGAGCTGGAAGGGGACGAAACCTTCCGCGCGCATCCTTCGCCCATCCTGTTTGACGACGAGCGCATGGGCTGCCGATACGACGCCCGGCTGGAAATCCCCGGCTGGAATCTGCCGGATTTTGACGACAGCGCCTGGGATCGCGCCCTGCCGGAAAAGAGCCCCCGGGGGATCGCCAAACTGTGCGAAGCGGAGCCTGTCAAGGTGACGGAGGAGCTTTCGCCCGTCAGCATCGCCTATCACGCGGAAATGCCCTTCTGCTTTGAGAGCATGAAGAACGACGCGGCGCCTTTGCCGGGCGCGGTTGTCAGGAACGCCTGCGTTTACGATTTCGGCGTGAACAGCGCTGGGGTGACCCGGCTGTTCGTCAGGAACGGCAAGCCCGGGCAAAGGATCACCGTCCGGCACGCGGAAGATTTGGTGCATGGCAACGTGTCCGTTAATTCCACCATCTTCCTTCGCAGAACCACAACCAAACAGTATATCCAGTACGGACAGACCGATGTGTACGTCTGCAAGGGCGGCGGGGACGAAGTCTTTACGCCCGTTTTCAAGTACGACGGCTTCCGCTACGCCATCGTGGAGGGTTTGACCAAGGAACAGGCCACTAAGGACGCGGTGACCTTCCTGGTCATGCATTCGGATTTACAGGAACGGGCGGGCTTTTCCTGCTCCGATCCCATGCTGAACCAATTGCAGGCCTGCGCCCGGCGGTCGGATCTGTCCAACTTCCACTATTTCCCTACGGACTGCCCCCACCGGGAGAAGAACGGCTGGACGGGGGACGCCTCCGTGTCGGCAGAGCACATGCTGCTGAACCTGAAAGCGGAAAAGAGCCTGCGGGAATGGCTGCTCAACATCCGCCTGGCCCAGCGGGCGGACGGCGCGCTGCCGGGCATCGTACCCACGGGCGGCTGGGGCTTTGACTGGGGCAACGGCCCGGCGTGGGACAGCGTATGTGTGAATCTGCCGTATTATATCTACCGGTTCACGGGAGATACGGCGGTGATTGCCGAAAACGCGGCCATGATCCTGCGTTACCTGTTCTACATTTCCGGCAAACGCGATGACCGGGGCCTGATCGCCGTTGGCTTGGGGGACTGGGTGGACCCCTTCGAGAAGGAGCGGGGAAGCATCGCTTCACCCCTGTGGGTGACGGACAGCGCCGTGATTTACGATCTTGCGCAAAAAGCGGCGTTTCTGTTCGCGCAGGCTGGGCTGCAGCGGGAAGCCGATTACGCCCGGGATTTTGCGGCAGATATGCGGAGCAGCTTCCGAAAGCACCTGATCGACCCGGAAACCATGACCGTTTCGGGGGACTGCCAAACCTCCCAGGCGCTGGCCCTGGAAGTTGGATTGTTTGACGAAGCGGAACTGCCCGCAGCCCGAAAGCGTCTTGCGGAAATCATTCACCGGGACGGGGACGTAAACGCCTGCGGCATGATAGGTCTTCGGTACGTTTACCATGCGCTGGTTCATGCCGGGGAAGTGGATTTGGCGTACCGTCTGATCAC
>CACWWM010000048.1 GCA_902764565.1 uncultured Eubacteriales bacterium | reverse complement strand
ACCAGGGTGTTGGCGACGGTGGACATGGTCTTGATGAAGATATCCAGCGCCACGCCCACAACGTCCTTGCGGGTATCGCCCACGGTGTCGCCGGTAACGGCGGCCTTATGGGCAGCGGAGCCCTTGCCGTGGCCCTTGAGCGCGCCGGATTCGATGTACTTCTTGGCGTTGTCGAACGCGCCGCCGCTGTTGCCCATGAACAGGGCGCGGGGAATGGCCACGATGGTCGCGCCGATCAGCAGACCGCCCACGAAGTCCACGCCGAACAGGAAGCCGCCGATGACGGGGATGACCATGGCCAGGATGGAGGGCACCAGCATCTTTTTCAGGGCCTGCTTGGCGGCCAGCTCGATCATGCGGTTATAGTCCGGGGTCTTTTCACCGGCCAGCACTTCGGGGGTCAATTGCTTGTCGCCCTCGTCGGCCATGAGCTTGGCGGATTCGATGGTGTTGTCGGTGAGCATGGCGGAGAAGTATTCCACCAGCGCGCCGCCGATGATGGCGCCCGCCACCACCACGAAGGAGGCGATGTTCAGGTTCATTTCGGAGGAATAGTTGCCCACGTAGCTGACGATCAGGGACACGGTGGCGAAGGCGGCGGAGCCGATGGCGAAGCCCTTGCCTACGGCGGCGGTGGTGTTGCCCACGGCGTCCAGCTTATCGGTGATCACGCGCACGTTGGCGTCCAGGTGGCAGCTTTCGGCCAGGCCGCCCGCGTTGTCCGCGATGGGGCCGAAGGCGTCGATGGAAACGGTAGCGCCCACGAAGGCCAGCATGCCCAGGGCGGCGGTGGCTACGCCGTAGATACCGGCCAGCTTGCCGGAAACGAACAGCGCAAGGCCGATCACCAGCACGGGCAGCAGCACGGAGCGGGAGCCCACGGCGTCGCCCTTGGTAACCACGAAGGCTTCTCCTTCGGGGGCCATTTCGGCCAGGGTGCGGGTGGGCTTATAATCGGTGGAGGTGTAATATTCGGTGATGGAGCCGATGGCCACGCCGCTTAAAATGCCCAGCACGGTGCAGATCCAGGGGGAGGCCCAGCCGGCGGTCCAGCCGTATTCGTCCTTGAGCACGGCGGCGTCAGCGCCGGAGAAGCAGACGAGGGCGGCCACGAAGCCCAGCACCACGGTGAGGCCCGCGGAGATCCAGGTGGCCAGGTTCAGTTCCCGGGAGGGATTGTCGCTCATCTTTTTCCGGTCGGCGTAGAACAGGCCCAGCAGGCAGGACAGCAGGCCCGCGCCCGCCAGCACCACGGGGAAGGTGATGGTGCCGTTGAAGACCTTTTCCAGCACTTCCTTGCTTTCGGTGAACTTGCCCTCATAGCTCTGGAACAGGATCACGGCGATCATCAGCGCGGCGGAAATGGTCGCCACGAAGGATTCCAGAAGGTCGGAGCAGTTGCCCGCGATATCGTTCACGTTGTCGCCGATGAAGTCCGCGATCACGTTGGGCACGCGGGAGTCGTCCTCGGGCAGGTCGTTGCGGACCTTCGCCAGAATGTCGGCGGAAATGTCGGCGGCCTTGGTGTAGTTGCCGCCCGCCACGCGGTTGAACATGGCGACCAGCGAGCAGCCCAGGGAATAGGTGGAAATGCGCATGATGGTGGGGTTCACGCCCGCCAGGGAGGTGATGATGCCGCCGCCCTGCACGTCATGCCGCACGGTGCCGAAGAAGATCAGGATGGCCGTCAGGCCCAGCAGGCCCAGCGCCTGAACGCTCAGGCCGGAGATGCTGCCGCCGCACAGGGCCACCTTCACCGTTTCGCCGATGGACAGGCTTTCCCGGGCTTTGTTGGCGGTGCGCACGTTGGCGTAGGTGGCGCTGCGCATGCCCACCACGCAGGCGCAGCTGCTCATGAGCGCGCCGAAGAGGAAGGTGATGCCGCTGGTCTTTTCCACGAACAGGCTGAAGATCACAGCCAGCAGAACCACCACCACCACGATGGTCTTGTACTCGGTTTTCATGAAGGTGTTCGCGCCGGAACGGATGATCCCAGCCATTTCGGCCATTTCCTGGGTGCCCTCAGGCATTTTGCGGATGCGCTGATAGTTGTACACCACGTAGGCGATCGCCGCCGCGATGACAGCCAGCACCAGAACGTACCATACCACAGACATAAGAGGCCGCCTCCGATCAATATATAGAATCGATTTTGGAATGGGAAATTCAACGATGTTCCCCATCCCTTCCCATTTTATATTATAGTTGCGCCGACCGGGTTCCGTCAATAGCGGAAAGCAAATTTTAGCAAAGGAAAACAAATTTTGACAAAGGAAATCCACATTGAAAAAGCGGGGGAAAAATGCTATAATGTTATCGAAGCGCGGCGAGCCCGTGCGCTCAATGATGAAATCGTACTGGAGATAATATCATGACAGAGAAGAAGCAAAAAATCTGGAACGTGCCCAACGTGCTCACCATGGTGCGCATGGCGCTGATTCCGGTTTTCTGGTACCTGATGATGACCGACCAGCTCTACGCCGCCCTGGCCGTGTTCGTGGCCGCCAGCCTGACGGACATCGCCGACGGGTATATCGCCCGGAAGTATGATCTGGTCACCGATTTCGGCAAGCTGATGGATCCTCTGGCCGATAAGCTGATGGTCATCAGCATGATGGCCTCCCTGGCCATCAAGGGCATCGCCCCCTGGGCCGCCCTGGCGATCATCGTGGTGAAGGAGCTCGCCATGGTCACCGGCGGGGCGATCCTGCTCAAGCATCATGTGGTGGTTTACGCCCGCTGGATCGGAAAGATCGCCCAGGCTACGGTGGTGTGCGCGCTGATTTCCTGCTTCTTCCATGAATGGCTGCTGAAAACCTTCGGCTTTCCCGTTCATACCGTACTGCTGTGGATCGGCGTGGCCCTGACCCTGACCGCCCTGTGCGTCTACATGAAGCAGGCCATCGGCCAGTACCGGGAAGCCAGGGAAAAAGAGAAGCACGCGGCATAAAAAAGGGACAATCGCAAAAAACGGCGCCGATACTCTGCGGCGGCCCGATGGGCTGTGCCTGGGGGCGGTCCGGAAGCGTCCTGAATTTTTTTATGGCGCGGCAATAGCGCGGGAATTGGTATAAGGACAGATTTCACAATAAAAAAGGGCGAAGGCTTCAGCGGCCTTTACCCTTTTTTGTTTTTCGTTTGCCGTGATGCCGCAGCCACAAAGTCACCAGCAGCACGGCGGTGAGCACCCCGGCACTGTCGATGCATACGTCCTGCCACATGGCCCCCCGGCCATCCACAAACATTTGATGCAATTCGTCGGTGCAGGCGTACAGGGTGCCCGCGGCCCAGGCGATCAGAATGGGCCGCCGCAGGGACAGGGCGTGGAACAGCAGCCGCAGGGAAGCCCCCAGCATGGCAAACTCCGTAAAATGCGCGGCCTTGCGCGCAAACAGGATGAATTTTTTAAAATACACCGCTTTTTCCGCGGCAGTCAGGCCGTCAAATCCCGGGACTGCCAGGTTCAAAAAAAAGACGGCAAGACCGGTGCTGGTCTTGGAGGATTCATCCCCGCTCTGGGCGGAGAAAAAGAAAATCATCGCCGCCACCGCGATCACCAGCAGCCACAGAAAGGCAATCAGCCGTGTCCTTTTCTTCGATTTCAAAGAATCCATCCTTCCGTTCGCCATTCCGTAGAGTTTCCGGGCGCCAAGGTTTTTATGTTCGACAGACAAAGCGCGTTTCCTGCCGCAGGAGATGGGGTTTTATTCCACGTCGCTTTTTTCCTGCCGCCACGGTTCCGTCAGCTCCCGCATCCAGCCGTACACGTCCATTTCATATACTTCCCTGAGGCGTTCCGGGGTGAACACCGCGTCCAGGGCCCCCTGGGCCACGCATTTTCCCCGGTGCATCAGCAGCACGCCCGTACCGTAGCGCCTGGCCAGCCCCAAATCATGCACCACGGACAGCACGGCGCGGTTTTCCCGCTGCCGCCACGCAGAAATCAGATCGAAGATATGCTGCTGATACTTTAAATCCAGGTGATTGGCCGGTTCGTCCAGCACCAGCACCCGGGGATCCTGTGCGAACACCTGGGCCAGGAACACCCGCTGCAATTCGCCGCCGGACAGGGTGAGGGTGTTGGCGCGGCGCAGATGGGAAAGGCCCGTCAGCTCCAGCGCCTGTTCGATAGCGTCCTTCCCTTCGCCGTCCCGGTGGGAAAGGAAGCCTTTTTCGTGGGCGTACCGGCCCAGGCCCACGATTTCTTCCACCGTATAGGCGTATTCCACCCGGTTGCGCTGGCTGAGCACCCCGATTTCCCGGGCCAGGGCGGCGGTAGGGCACGCTTTGGGCAAGGGCGTTGACCAGGGTGCTTTTGCCCGCGCCGTTGGGGCCGGCCAGCATGAGCCAGTCCCCGGCGTTCAAATGGAAGGACACGTCCTCCACAGCGGTATAATTGCCAAACCGCACGGTAATATGCTCCGCGTTCAGCATGCGTTTCCCCTGCCTTTCCGCGTGCTCCGGAAAATGATCACGAAGACCACCGCCCCCACCAGACTGGTGACCACGCCGATGGACAGCTCAATGGGCCGCAGCACCGTGCGGGCCGCCAGATCGGACAGGAGCAGGAACACGGCCCCCGCGAACAGGGAAGCGGGCAGCAGCCGCTTGTGGTTGGGGCCCACCAGCATGCGGGCCATGTGGGGCGTGACCAGGCCCACAAAGCTGATGGTGCCGCCGATGGACACGCACACGCCGATGAGCACCGAAACGGCGATGAGCAGGGTGAGCTTCACCCGTTTCACGTTCACGCCCACGTGCCGGGCGTTGTCCTCGCCCACGGCGAAAGCGTTCAGTTCCCGGCTGTGGGAAAGCATCACGCCGCCGCACAAAAGCAGGGCGAACAGCAGAATCAGGGCGTAGGTATACGTGCTGCCGGACAGGCTGCCCATGGTCCAGAAGGTGATGGACTTGATTTTGTCCCCGGAAAAGGAAATCACCAGGCTCATGAGCGCCGAAGCGAACATGGAAAAAATCACGCCGATCAGGATGATGGAGTGGGTGGAGAAAGACCGATCCAGGGCGTAGGCCAACGCCAGAATCATCATGAGGGACCCGAAGGCGAACGCCATGGCCATGCCCATGGTGCCCGCATAAGGCAGGCCGGGGATGGTCACGCCGAACGCCAGGGCAATCACCGCGCCCAAAGAAGCCCCCGCCGATACGCCCAGGGTGGAGCCGTCGGCCAGGGGGTTGCGCAACAGGCCCTGCATCACCGCGCCGCACAGGGACAGGGCCGCCCCCACCATGGCTACGCACAGCACCCGGGGCAGCCGCACCGACAGAATGATGGCCTTGGGCACGCCCTCCGGCACCGGCAGGCCGAAAATGCCATTCCAGATGGCCGTCAGCGTGCCGCCCACAGGCAGGGACACGCTGCCCACGCACACGCACAGCAGCATCACGCCCAGCAGGGCCAGGGAAAACGCCAGGTATTCCCACAAAGAAAATCGATCCCGCTTCATAGCTTTTTCGTCAAATAGGCACTGTGAAATTCCATGCCGTGCTGTTCCGCGTAAAAATGCAGCACCCGCCTGTAATCCTTGGTGGAGGTGGCCAGGGTGAGATAATCCCCCTGGGTTTTGGCGTAATCCTGGATCGCCGCGAACAGCCGCCCGCCCAGCCCCTGGGAACGGTAAGCGGGCAGCACGTACAGCTCGTCCACGTCGAAGCACCGGCTGCCCACGGGGACGGAATCGGTTTTCTTTTCCTTAATATAGGCATGGCCGAAGGCATAGCCCACGATTTTGTCCCCGTCCAGGGCGGCGAAAACGGGCTCCTGCAAATCCTCCCGCCCGTTGGCGCGCATGCCATGGGAGATATTTTCATCCATCCACATTTGGGACAGGGCGATCAGCTGCGCCACCCGGTCCTCCGTCAGTTCAATTTTGTCAATGATCATCATGCTTTCCATGGATACGGAAAGGGCCGCTGCCAGCCCTTTCCTGCGTTGTTCAAGCCGTCAGGCGGCGGGCTCCTGGGCGTCGCCGCTGACGAAGGTATACAGGGTTTCAGCCGCGTCGACCAGACGGGGGCCGGGACGGGAGATTTCGTTGCTGTCGGCGTTCAGGATATCGTCGTTCTGCACGGCCTTCAGGGCGTCCCAGCCGGCGCGGCCCTTGATTTCCTCCACGGGCGTGGGGCCTTCGCCGTAGTACATGGTAATGGTCACGATATAGTCCGGGTCGCGCTCCAGCACCTGTTCCTCGGAAATGGCGGCCCAGCCGTCCAGATCCGCGAAGGCGTTGGTCAGGCCGCACATGGAAGCCAGCTCGTCCATGAAGGTGTTTTTGCCCGCCGTCCACAGGCCCCACTGAAGGGGAGACACTTCAAAATACACGGTCTTGCCGGTATTTTCCGCGTTCGCGGCGATGTCCGCGAAAACGGCCTGCATATCTGCGGCCAGGGCTTCCGCTTCCGCGTCCTTGCCCATGAGCGCGCCGATCATGCGGATGGCGTAATACACGCCCTCGATGTCCTGGGCGTCGCTGACGACCACTTTAATGCCCGCGTTTTCCAGGGCTTCCACCTGTTCCACGGTCTGGGCCATGGTGGCCATGAGCACCACCTGGGGCTCCAGGGCGATGATGGCTCGGAAAGGGTGATTTCCCGGCCCGTCATGTCGGTCACGGTGACGCCAGCGCCGTCCGCCATCGCGGGGCAGAGGGACAGGGTCAGCAGCGCGGCCAGCAGCAGCGCGACAAGTTTCTTGGTCATGGTTTGTCCTCCTTGAATACATTTCTGCCAAATGAACCAGCGAGGACGCCGATCCGTTGCCGGACGGCATCCCCCCAGAGGAACACCAAAAGACCTTGCATCCAAATGCACGGGTCAACAGCGTTTCCCATCCCCAGGGGCACATTACGATGTAAACAGGTCTCCCGGCTTGGCTTCATCCTACTTGCGCACCTTCCCACAGGCCGGGGAACAAAGCGAAAATCGGCCTTGCTCCGCCCGCGCCCGCAGTGGCATCCTCGCGCGTTCGTCCGCTTCACGGTTACTGGGATAGCCCGGAAATCTCATCCGCGTTCCCATGACGGCAAAAGGAAACGCCGGCAGCAGCGTTTGCCCCGTGCCGCCGCGCATTGCTGCGCAGATACACCGGCTGTTCATTTGTCACCGTGCATTATACCCGTTTTCTGACAGCCCGTCAAATGCCGCCACGGATAATCGGGAGACCCTGGGGCCTCCGCGGCCCCAGGCCCCGCGGCAGGGGATGATCCCCTGCACCCTCTCCTGCGGATATTACCTGACGCAGAAAAAAACAGCTCCCCCCCCCCACTGCTTGGAAAGAACAGTCTGGCTTGACGGCCTTGTACTTCTGGCCCGGCGTCCTTTGGACGCCAACCCGGATGCAAAGCATCCGGGGAAAGCCGGGGAAAAATCCCTCAGGGGAAAGCTCGCTTTCCCTCTGGGATTTTCCCGGCTTTCTTGGGCCAGAAGCCTCAAACTATCGTATTCCCGGCGCGCCAGGCGGAAGTTGTCTGTTTCTCTGTTCAACTCTCTTCGCCGGTTGGTGTCCAGAGGTCGAAGACCTTTGGTCGGGGGGGTGGGGGCGGAGAGCCCCCAATGTCTCCACGGCACGTATATGGAAATCCTCTGTCAGGCCGTTACCAGTTTTTTCAGCATTTCCACGGCGAACTGCATTTCCTGCACGCAGGCGTATTCAAACACGCCGTGGTAGTTATAGCCGCCGGTGCCCAGGTTGGGGCACACCAGGCCCATGAAGGAGAGGCGCGCGCCGTCGGTGCCGCCGCGAATGGGCACGCACACCGGTTCCTTGCCGCAGGCGCGCAGGGCGTTCAGGGCGCGGTCCAGCACCTCGGGGCGCTCCATGACCTTTTCTTTCATATTGTAGTAGCTGTCTTTCAGGGTCAGGTCAAAGGTATTTTCGCCGTATTTTTCGTTCAGGTACGCGGCGATTTTCTCCATCCGCCGCTTTTTCTGCTCGAACCTGGCCCGGTCGTGATCCCGGATGATGTAGCGCAGCTCCGCTTCCTGCTCCTCACCCCGGAAAGAATTCAGGTGATAAAAGCCCTCGTAGCCCTCGGTACATTCGGGTATCTCGTTGGGCGGCAGCATGGCGTTGAATTCCATGGCCATGCGGATGGCGTTGCGCATTTTGTTTTTCGCGCTGCCGGGATGGATGGAAAAGCCGTGCACCAGCACCCGGGCCCCGGCGGCGTTGAAGTTTTCATATTCCACTTCCCAGGCCCGGCCCCCGTCCATGGTGTAGGCAAAGTCCGCGCCGAAGCCCTTTACGTCAAATAAATCCGCCCCGCGCCCGATCTCCTCGTCCGGGGTGAAGCCCACGCAGATTTTGCCATGCTTCATCTCGGGGTGGGCCATCACGTACTCGCACAGGGTCATGATCTCGGCCACGCCCGCCTTATCGTCCGCCCCCAGCAGGGTGGTGCCGTCCGTCACGATCAGATCCTTGCCCACGTGTCCGGCCAGGAAATCAAAATCCGCCGCGCGCATCACAATGCCCTTTTTGGCGTTCAGCACCACGTCGCCGCCTTCATAGCGCAGCAAACGGGGATGGATGGGCGCGCCGGGCACAGCATCCGCCGTGTCCATGTGGGCGATCAGGCCGATGGCCGGGGCGTCGGGCACATTGGCGGGGATGCAGCCGTATACATAGCAATGCTCGTCCAGCCGCACGTCCGTCATGCCTAAATCTTCCATTTCCTGTTTCAGCAGCCTGCCCAGCTCCCACTGCCGTTCACTGGACGGGCAGTCCGGGCAGGCTTCGTCGCTGGTGGTGTGTATGGCCACATACCGTAAAAACCGTTCCTGTACTTCCATGGGATTCCGCTTCCTTTCGGGTTCGTTTTTTACAAGTATAAGGGAAACCGCAGGCTTTTGCAAGATGCGGCTTTCGTTCTTTCCAATAATTTCCAACTTTTGGCTCAAAAAGATTTCAAAATAGGTATTGACAAACCTGCCGTCTTGTAATAAAATGACCTATGCACCCGTAAGGGAGCGCATGACGCGGGGTAGAGCAGTTCGGTAGCTCGTCGGGCTCATAACCCGGAGGTCGAGGGTTCAAGTCCCTCCCCCGCAACCATTTGGCTCTGTAGCTCAGTTGGCTAGAGCATTCGGTTCATACCCGAAGTGTCAATGGTTCGAATCCGTTCAGAGCCACCATTGAAAAAGCCTGCAAATCAAAATTTGCAGGCTTTTTTCTTTTGCTTTGCCGAAAAAAACAGGACGCTTGGCTTTCCCAGCCTGCCAAGCGTCCCTTTCTTTTACCGGGTCACATTTTTGATCCACTTATTTCCCCGCAGGCGCAGGAAAGCGATGATCCATTTGAAGCACTGATCGATGCGGGTGCAGAAATACACGGCGGCGGGGGGAAAATGGAGCGCGAAGGCCGCCAGGGCGGAAATGGGCAGCACCACCAGCCAGCCGCAGATCATATCCACCAGCATCACGAACCGGCTGTCCCCCGCCCCCCGGTTGATGCCGATGAAGCAGGAAGCGTGGTACGTGGTGCCCAGCAGGGTAAAGGCGCAGATGCCGATCATTTTCGCCGCCAGGGCGAAGGTGTCCTCGTCCAATTGGTACAGGGACGCGAAGGGCCGCCGCAGGGCGAACACCAGGGCGCACATCACCACGCCGATGCCCAGAAACATGATCTGGATGGTGCCCGCGTATTCCCGCACGCGCTTGTAATCCTTTTCGCCCACGGCCTTGCCCACCACCACGCACGCGCCGCCCGCCAGGGCGAAGGTGAACATGGTGCCCAAGTTCATCATCATATCGGTGACGGAGGCCGCGTCGATCATCATTTTGCCCATCTGGCCCAGGATCACCGCTTTCAGCAGGTTCACCAGGGCCCATTGGGCGTCCGTCAGGCCCACGGGCAGGCCGTAGCGGGCGTAATCCTGCCAGGCCCAGCGTTCGCTTTTGGTCAGGTCTTTGGGCGCGATGGGCAGCGCCTTCTGCACCCGGAAGAAGTACGCCCACACCAGCGCCGCTTCCAGCAGCCGGGCAAGCACCGTGGCGATGGCCGCGCCCTGCACGCCCAGGGCGGGCATGCCCAAGCGCCCGAAAATCAGCACATAATTCAGCCCGATATTGGCAAACAGGGATAGCAGGGTGGTGTACAGCGTCACCCGCACCACTTCCACGCCCTTGAGCATGCCCACCATGGCGCTGGTCAGCGCCAGCGGCAGATAGCTCAGGCACACCACGGGCAGGTATTCCATGGCTAAATCGATCACCGCCGTTTCGCCGCCGTTGATTACCAGCCCCAGCAGCGCCCGGGGAAACAGCTCCACCAGACCGATCGCCAGCAGCGCGAACAGCACGCAGACCGTGAACGACACCGCGCATACCGTGCGGATGCGCTTCTCGTCCTTCTTGCCCCAGTATTGGCTGATCAGCACCACGGCCCCCGTGGACAGGCCCGTCAGCGCCGCGGTCACAAACGTGGTGACCGCGTTGCTCTGGGCCACCGCGGACAGCGCGTTTTCCCCCGTCCGCGTCACCATCACGTTGTCCGCCATCACCACCAGCAGATTCACCGCGCTCTGAAACGCCGCAGGAAGCGACAGCCGCAGGATCGTCCGGTAAAACTTCTTGTCCCGTACCATTGCTGTTGTACTCCTGTATATTTGATAGTCCAGAGACAATCGGGGGCTCTCCGCCCCCAAGCCCCCGACCAGGGGCATGATGCCCCTGGCCCCTCTCCTGGCGAATCAGCTTGAGTTTTCTATGCAGACAGCTTCCGCCTGTTGCTTGAGAATACGAAAGAATGAGGGCTTCTGGCCCAAGAAAGCCAGGGAAACCCCAGAGGAAAACGAACTTTCCCCTGGGGTTTCTCCTTGGCTTTCCCCGGATGCTTTGCATCCGGGATGGCCGCTTTCATCGGTCGGGCCAGAAGCATAGCAACGTCGTCAAGCCATGTTTTCTGTTTCAGCGGAAGACCATTTATCTTTCCGTGTCAAGAAATATCCGCAAGTGGGGGTCCAGGGGAATCATTCCCCTGGTGCGGGTCTGGGGCGCATAGCCCCAGGGTTCCCCCCTTTTACACGGCCTTTTCCGCCGTGATGGCCACGGTGATTTCTGCCGCGTCCCTGCAGGCGGCCAGCATTTTTTCGTTCAGGGGCTGAACGACCATTTCGCCGGGGGTGAGGATCATCTTTTTGAGGGAGGACAGGGGCTTGCCGTCGGCGTACACGGTGAGGTAATGATCGCGGTACACCTGATCGGGGCGGAACATGAGGTTCACGTCCTGGGTATCGCCGCCGAGCAGCAGCTTCTGGGGCACCACGCCGCGGACGCCCTTGCCGTCCTTGACGGGGATTTCCCGGCCGGTGCGGCGTTCGCCCTTGGCGTAGCGGGCGGCCATTTCGCCGGCGCGGAAGGATTCGTTGCTCACGTGATCCACCAGATCGTGGACGTGGAGCACGTTGCCGCAGGCGAAAACGCCGGGCACGCTGGTTTCCAACGTATCGGACACCACCGCGCCGCTGGTGACGGGAGAGAGCGCCACGCCCGCCCCGGCGGAAAGCTCGTTTTCGGGGATCAGGCCCACGGAAAGGAGCAGGGTGTCGCATTCAAATTCCATTTCCGTGCCGGGAATGGGGCGGCGGTTTTCGTCCACCTTGGCTACGGTCACGCCGGTCAGGCGCTCCTTGCCGTGAATGTCGATGACGGTATGGGACAGGTACAGGGGAATGTTATAGTCCTGCAAGCACTGCACGATGTTGCGGTTCAGGCCGCTGGAATAGGGCATCAGCTCCACGCAGGCCAGCACCTTGGCCCCCTGCAGGGTCATGCGGCGGGCCATGATCAGGCCGATGTCGCCGCTGCCCAGGATCACCACCCGGCGACCCGGCATGTAGCCTTCCAAGTTGACGAATTTCTGGGCCGTGCCCGCGCTGTAAATGCCCGCGCAGCGGGTGCCGGGGATGGCGAGAGCCCCCCGGGGACGTTCCCGGCAGCCCATGGCCAGCACGATGGATTTGGCCTCAAAAATCTGCAATCCGTTTTCCCGGCTCACGGCGGTGACCCGTTTTTCATTGGAAACGGACAGCACGGTGACGCCGGTGCGGATATCGATGCCCATTTCCGCGGCGGTGTCGATGTCCCGCTGGGCGTATTCGGGGCCGGTCAGCTCTTCCTTGAAGCGGTGCAGGCCGAAGCCGTTATGGATGCACTGGCGCAGGATGCCGCCGGGATGATCCTCACGCTCCAGCACGATCAGGTTGTCAACGCCCGCCTTTTTGGCGGAAATAGCGGCGGCCAGGCCCGCAGGGCCCGCGCCGATGACCAGCACGTCCACGCGAATGATATTTTCACTCATGGCCCCGCGCCTCCTTTGCAATATCGTCCAGGGTGCCTGCCAGCAGCTTGCTTTCCCCGCCGCATTTGGTGATGTCCAGCGGCGAACATTTCAGTTCTTCGCACAGAATTTCCATCACCCGGGGAGAGCAGAACCCGCCCTGGCACCGGCCCATGCCGGCGCGGGTGCGGCGCTTGACCCCGTCGATGGACTTTGCGCCCACGGGACGGCGGATGGCGTCCCGGATTTCCGCTTCGGTGACGACCTCGCAGCGGCACACGATGCGGCCATAGTCCGGGTTTTTCTTGCAGGCGGCGGCCCGTTCTTCCTCGGTCATGGCGAAGAAGGGATGCAGCAGGGGAACGGGAGCCTTGACCATGCGGGCGGCGGGGAGCTTCAAATGCTCGGCCACCATTTCGCCCAGCTCCTCGGCGATGGCCGGGGCGGCGGTCAGGCCGGGGCTTTCGATGCCGATGGCCTCAAAGGCGTTGTCCGGCGCGCCGTGCACCGCGCCGATGATGAAATCGTCGCTGGTGGGATGGGCGCGGACGCCGGAAAAGGTGGTGATCACCGGACGGATGTTCACCTTGGGCCAGGTCAGGCGGCACTTATCCAGCACAAAGTCCAGGCCCTTGCGGGTGGTGGCGGTGTCGTAAGCGTCGTCAATATCCTCGGCGGAGGGGCCCAGCAGGGCGTTGCCGTGGGCGGTGGGAGAAATCAGCACGCCCTTGCCCATTTTGCTGGGCACCTGGAACATGGTGCGGCCGAAGGGGCACTTCACCGTATGATCCAGCAGGTAGTATTCGCCCCGGCGGGGAACGATCTCCACGGGCTGATCGGAAATCATGTTGTGCAGCGCCGCCGCGCCCACGCCCGCGCAGTTCACGATGGCCCGGGCGGAAAGGGTGCCCTTGGGCGTCTCCACATGCCAGGTATCGTTTTCTTCATAGATCTTTTCCACCGGGCAGTCGAAGATGAATTCCACCCCGTTCTGCGCCGCGTGGTAACTGAGGGCCAGGGTCATTTCATAGGGGCTCACCACGGCGCTGGTGGGGGCGTACAGGGCGCACACCGCGGCCGGGTTGGTGTTGGGCTCCAGGGCCATGATCTCGTCATGCTCGATGATGCGCAGCTGCTCCACGCCGTTGACCTTTCCCTGATCGTACAGCTTTTGCAGGGTTAAGCGGTCTTCCTCCGAGAAGCCCAGCACCAGCGCGCCGATGGGATCGTAGGGCACGCCCAATTGTTTGGCCAGCGCCCCGTACATCTTCGCGCCTTTTACGTTGTAGTAGGCCTTCTTCGTGCCGGGCTTGGCGTCGAAGCCCGCGTGCACGATGCCGCTGTTGGCTTTGCTGGCGCCGTCGGCCACGTCCTCCGCCCGGTCCAGTACGGCTATTTTCCCCTCGTACTGGGAAAGCTTCCGGGCCAGGGCGCAGCCCACCACGCCCGCGCCGATGATCAGAATATCATACATGCGTTCCGTCTCTCCTTTTTGGGACGCGCGCACCTTTTGCCGTTCGCTCATCCTCTTTTATGGCGGCGTCCAAAAAACGCCCATTTATCCACCAAACAGTATATCATAACTTTTCGCTTTTGCACAGTCCCGGGCGTTATTTTATTTTCCCGCATGAAAACAGATTTCCAGGGCATGCTATGGGGGAAAACAAGGAAGGAGGCGAAAAGCGCATGGTGGATAAAATCGCGCTGCTGCTGGTGATCATCGGGGCCATCAATTGGGGCCTGGTGGGCGTGTTCCAGTTCGATCTGGTGGCTTACATTTTCGGCGGCCAGGGCGCGCTGATCAGCCGCATCATCTATACGCTGGTGGGCGCCGCGGGCCTGTGGAGCATTTCCCTGCTGTTCCGGGACCGGGACCCGGTGAAAGACTGACAGGACACAATCGAGCAGGAGGGGGTGACTAACCCCCGTCCTCTCGCCGCGCCGTGCGTACCGTTCGGTACACGGCGCGTTCAATACAAGCAGACTGAATAAGCTCATACGCTTCGGACAGATCAAAGAATCCGACGCGTATGAGCCTTGTTTAATAATTTGTTTGCTTCATATTCCTCCTCAGCAGCCAAAGCGCGAACACTGCTCCACACAGCTCTCCCACCGGCAGCGCGAAGGCGAGGCCCGTTTCTCCCCAGATTGCATTCATTATGAACTGGCATGGAATATAGAAAACCAACTCGCGCACAATAGCATGGAGCATGGTTGCTTTGCCTTTCCCCATGGCCTGCATGCAATAGGAGGTGTGATAGTTGATGAACTGCATGGGCGAAGCAGTGCACCGAATTCGCAGAAACAGCGTCGCGTATTCTATGGTCAGCAGCGCCTTTTCCGCGTCTCCGCTCCTGGTGCTCATGAACAGCTTTGTCACGGAGCCGGCGAACAGCTGGAACAGCACGATGGCGATCCCGGAAATGATCAGCCCCCATAGCCGCGCGGTATTCACCGTATTCCTCATGCGTTCACGGTTCCCGGACGAATAGTTGTACGCAATGATCGGCATAGCCCCCTGGCAAATGCCCAAGTTAATCGCCGTTGGAATGCGTTCAACCTTCATCACGATACCCATACCCGCCAGCACAAGATCGCTGTGAGAGGAGGCCAGCATGTTTACACACACGTTCGCCAGATCAAACAGTCCCGTCAGGATCGCCGAGGGTACGCCAACTGAAAAGAGCTGCTTTAAGCTGCTTTTCTTCACTTTACGGGCATCTGAGAGCCTCAGGCTGAGCGGAGCCTTCGCGCCGGCCTTCTTGAGGGTAAAAAGAAGATAGCCACAGGATACAGCGTTGGACAGAAGCGTGGCCAGCGCAGCGCCGACAACCTCATGCCCTTTGGGCAGCAGAACGAACATGAACAGCGGATCAAGCCCCATGTTCAACAGTCCGCCCAGGCTCAGGCCCATGCCGGCCTGGCTGGAATACCCGGCGTTCCGAAGCAAATGCGCCGCGGTCATGGACAGCATGCTGAACACACTGCCGACCACGATCACCAGCTGCGTGTACTGGCTGGCATAGGCGATCGTTTCGTTGGAAGCGCCCAGGAAGAACAGAATCGGACGCAGGAAGACGCCGTTCAGCAAAGAATAGGCGAGCGCTGTGACGGCTGCGCCATAAACGCTGAACGCGCTGACCTTTTTGCATTCTTCTTCCTGGGAGGCTCCCATGAGACGGGCGACCAGGCTGCCGCCGCCTACGCCGAACAGGTTTGACAGCGCCGTAACCATCATCACCAGGGTCAGTGTCAGCGATGTGGCCGCCACCATATAAGAATTGCCTGTTCTGCCAATAAAGAAGGCGTCCACCATGTTATAGATCAGATTGATCAATTGGCTGATGACCGTGGGGACCGCCATCATGGCAAGCGCTTTGGGAACGGGGAGGTTCTCGAATATTTCCTTCTTTTCCTGCGCTTTATTCATTATCTTTCCCTACGGTACTGAGTTCGACCGCAGCAATCCTCGGCTCAAAGCAGCAGGCAGGACGCACGCAGACGATGCGCACGCCGCTCGCCCGCTGCGGGCCGACCTTCATGAAGGTTGCGATAACAGAAGTATTCCCCCCCAAGCCCAAAGGTCCAATATTGGCCTCATTGACACGCCTGGTGATCTCCTGCTCCATCTCGCTTTGCCGGTCATATTTCCCATCCACTTGCGCCTGGAGCATCATACTGGCCGCCTCAAAGTGAGATCTGCCCACGCCAACAGCCAGCGTGCAGGGCGAGCAGCCCAATTGAGCGACGCTTTCCTTGGCCCAGCTCACAATCTCATCCAGCACCACTTGGGTATTATGCTTATGGAACACGCGGTACGTCTTCGCTCGAATCGCCGGACCGCCGCCAAACATCAGGATATGCAGCCGAATCACATTTTCCGTGCAGCGCCGGATCAGGATGGGCGCAGGCTCGACCCCCGCGGAATCCGGGTT
>CACWWM010000047.1:11298-12296 GCA_902764565.1 uncultured Eubacteriales bacterium | reverse complement strand
CCTGATCTCTGGCAATGTCCTTCGCCGCCCGCAGCAGCGACAAATGTCCCTTGTGTACGCCGTCAAAAAAACCCAAACATACAACGCTTGGTGCGTTGAGTTCATCCATCTGTTTCTATCTCCTATCGACGATGCCGGCCGTGCTTCGCGCCGGCCGCCTCATCTGATTGCCAGCCGTGCGCCTCGCCAGCCGCATCCTTCGGTATTTTACCATAGTTTTTCAGCCCGCGCAACCCGCGCCGTCCGGCTCCGAAATGCAGCAATTTCCGGCATGTACTGAACGTTGATGGATACGCCGGAACGGAAGAAAAACCGCTGGCAAAGATACAGCGTCAGAAGCATTTTATTTCCGCCGCCCACATGCGCCGCATTTTCTCACTTAATCAGCGATATATCAACCACTTTTTATCTGATTTTTCGGGAATTCATTGATTATATCACCACTTTTTATTTTCTCTGTGCAGTGCAGCATATCCTTTGAAAGAAAAAAGTAAAAAAATTTCCGAAAAATGAAACAAACCAGCGTTTTCCATCGTCTAATATGCGAATCCCACCGATGCCAAAACGCCGAAGCGCCAACGCCGAAAAAGCGCGGCGGCAGATCACCCGAAAAGGAGACTGTTTTTTATGAAACGTATTTTATCCGCTCTGCTTTGTATCGCGTTGATCGCCCTGCCCCTGCTGCTCCGCTGCTTCCCGGCGCTGGCCTGAAAAAAACAGAAATTACGGCGGTCAGCACCCCGCGGAAATGCTTGCGGCTGTTCTGACCGATCCCGTGCAATCATCGTTTTCAGATGAAAACAGGACATTCCTTGCCGCATTTGCAGTCAGGAATGTCCTGTTTTTTCAAATCAGCCGATTATTTTTCTTCGTAGTCAAAGCCCCGCAGCTGCATTTCGTCGGCGAAATGGCAGGCCACCATGCGGCCGTCCACCTCGCGCAGTTCGGGCACTTCCTGCTTGCATTTTTCCTGACAGTACTTGCAGCGCTCGTGGAAA
>CACWWM010000047.1:0-11265 GCA_902764565.1 uncultured Eubacteriales bacterium | reverse complement strand
CCGCCCTAAGTACATCACGCCCACCTTGTCGCTGATATGCTCCACCACGGACAAATCGTGGCTGATGAAGATATAGGTCAATTGCAGTTCCTTCTGCAAATCCTTCAGCAGATTGATGATCTGCGCCTGAATGGACACGTCCAGGGCGCTGACAGCCTCGTCGCACACGATCACCTGGGGATTCAGGATCAGGGCGCGGGCGGTGCCGATGCGCTGGCGCTGGCCGCCGGAAAAGGCGTGGGGGTAGCGTTTCAGATAGGTGGTGTTCAGGCCCACCTTCCTGGCGATCTCGATGACCTTCTGCTCCACTTCCGCCTTGGGCATTTGGGGGAAATTGGCTTTCAGGGGCTCCGCGATGATGTCGATGACCGTCATGCGGGGATCGAGAGAAGAATAGGGGTCCTGGAAAACCATCTGGATCTCCTTGCGCACCTTCTTCATTTCCTTTTTGTCCAATTTCAGGAAATCATAGGTGACGCCGTCCCGGGCGGTGTACTTCACTTCGCCCTCGCTGGCGTTGATGGCGCGCACGATGCAGCGGCCCAAGGTGGTTTTGCCGCAGCCCGATTCGCCCACGATACCGATGGTCTCCCCCTTGCGCACGTCGAAGGAAACGTCCGTCACGGCGCGCACGCATACGCCCTTGGAGGTAAAGCGCTTGGAAATATGCTTGACCTGCAAAATCAGGTTCTGATCGGTTTTTCCGGTTTTTTCAGTTTTTTCGCTCATTTCTCCGCGCCTCCTTTCCGGCAGTGCACGCAGGCTGCGCAATGGGTGCCCCCGATGCAGCAGGTTTCCGGCTCGGCCTGATCGCACACGCCCTCCACCCGCACGTCGCACCGGTCGTAGAAGCCGCAGCCGGGGCGCAGGTTCAGGGCCAGGGGCACGGTGCCCTCGATGGAGAACAGGCGGTCCAGCTTCCGGCTGCCGATCTTGTGCACGCTGCCCATGAGGCCCCGGGTGTAGGGGTGCTGGGGATTCTTGTAGATTTCCCGGGCGGTGCCGGTTTCCACGATGCGGCCCAAGTACATGACCGCCACCCGGTCGCACATCTTGGCCACGGTGCCCAGATCGTGGGTGATAAACAGGATGGCCATGCCTAATTCCTTTTGAAGCTGCTGCATCAATTCCAGAATCTGGGCCTGAATGGTCACGTCCAGGGCGGTGGTGGGTTCGTCGGCGATGAGCAGCCGGGGCTTGCACACCAGGGCCATGGCGATCAGGGCGCGCTGGAGCATGCCGCCGGAAAACTCGTGGGGGTATTGGTCGTAACGCTTTTCGGCGTTGGCGATGCCCACCTTTTTCATCATTTCCAGGGTGATGGCCTTGGATTCCTTCTTGTCCTTGGTGATGTGCAGGCGGGTGCATTCGTTGATCTGGCTGCCGATGGTGTACATGGGAGAGAATGCCACCATGGGCTCCTGAAAGATCATGGAAATCTGCTTGCCGCGGATGGCGCGGATGGGCTTGCCCCGTGGGTCCAGCTTCAGCAGGTCGATCACCTTGCCGTCGTCCCCGGGGTCAGGGTGCCTTCATCCATTTTGATGCTCACATGCAGATCGTTGACCCGGATGATGGGTTCCGTTTTTTCACTCATTCAGCGCGCCTCCCTTACTTGTACGGATCGGCCGCGTCCCGCATGCCGTCGCCTAAGAAATTGAACGCCAGCACGGTGAGCACCACGAAGAACAGCGGGATCAGGCACCAGGGATGGCTGACGATGTTGGTCACGTTCTGCGCTTCCTTGAGCAGCACGCCCCAGCTGGTGGCGGGGGCCTGAATGCCCAGGCCCAGGAAGCTCATGCTGGTTTCGCCGATGATCATGGAGGGGATGCCCAGGGTGAGGCTCACGATCAGGTAGCTCATGAAGCCGGGGATCATATGCTTCATGATGATCTTCATATCGCTCACCCCGGCGAGCCGGGCGGCCAGCACGTAATCCTCGTTTTTCAGGCTCATGAACTTGCCGCGCACCACGCGGGCCAGCCCCGTCCAACCGATCAGGGACAGGATCACGGTGATCAGCAGGTACATCTGCACCGGCGGGATGCCGGCGGGAATGGCGGCGGAAAGGGCCATCCACAGGGGCAGGGAGGGCAGGGAGTTCAGCACCTCGATGATGCGTTGTATCACGTTGTCCACCGTGCCGCCGAAGTAGCCGGAAACGGAGCCGATAAGCAGCCCCAGCACGAAGCTGATGAGGGTTCCCGCAAAGGGAATGGTCAGGGACACCTGACTGCCTAAGATGATGCGGCTGAACAGGTCGCGCCCTAAATTATCCGATCCAAAGAGGAAAATCTTTCCTCCCTCGATGCCGAACAGGTGCAGGTCGCAGTCGAACAGGCCCAGGATCTTGTAGGAGGCGCCGTGGACGAACCACTGAATTTTCAGGGGCTTGGTTTCGTCGGTGACGATCTGCCGGGTGGAGAAGGTTTCGCCCCGGGCCTCCGCCTCCTTCTTGGCCTTGCTCATTTCGGCCACGCTCATTTTCAGGGTGCCCCACTCCGATTTGAACACATAGGGGCCGATGTATTCGCCCTCGTACATGAAATGAATGGCGGTGGGGGGCAGATCCTTGGAATTGGCGTCGTATTCCGTCAGGTTGTAGGGGGCCAGGAAATCGCCGAACAGGGCCACGATGTACAGGAAGCCCAAAATCACCAGAGAAATGCGGGCCAGCTGGTGCTTGCCCAGCTTCCGGGCCATCAATTGCCATTGGGAAGCGAGATAGTATTTTTCCTCTTTGATTCTTGCTTTTTCCGCTTTTTTCGCGGCGCGCAGGGCTTTCTTGTCAGGATTGGACACGGTTATTCAGCCCTCCTTCCGGAAAAACGGATGCGGGGATCGAGCCACGCCAGCATGATATCGGATAGCAGGGTGCCCAGCACGATCAGGAAGCCCATGACCAGCAAAATCGTACCGGCCAGGTACATATCCTGGGCTTTCAGGGCGCTGTACAGGCGGGGGCCCACCAATTGCAGGTTCATCACGATGGCGGAGATGGTGGAGCCGTTGAAGATGTGGGACAGCACGCCGCTCAGGCCCGACACCGTGGGGTTCAGGGCGGCGCGGAGGCAGTATTTATAGATGATGCGGCGTTCGGAAACGCCCTTGGCCCGGGCGCAGAGCACGTAGTTCCTGCCCAGCTCGTCCAGCATCTGGGCGCGCATGGAGCGCAGGGTGCCGCAGGTGCCGGAGGTGCCGATCACGATGATGGGAATGGCCATGCGGCCCCAGAAATCGCCGCGAAGCAGCAGATCGTACCATTGCAGGGTGCCCTGCTGGAGCCCCAGCAGAATTTCATTGGAATACAGGCCGATGAACGCGGTGCCCGTCCAGATATACGTGCCGTACATCAATAGGATGGCGAACAGGAAGTTGGGCACCGCCATGCCCAGGAAGCCGACTAGGGTGAAGCAGTAATCCCCCACGGAATACTGGTGCACGGCGCTGTAAATGCCGATGGGGATGCCTACCAAGTAATTAAACAGCATGGTTGCCAGGGACACCACGATGGTCATGGGCAGCACTTCGGCGATGACGGGCCACACGGGCTTTTCATAGTCGAAGGAATAGCCGAAATCAAAGCGGGTCAGGATGCCCCACATCCATTTGAAATACTGAACGAACCAGGGCTGATCCAGACCGTAGCGCTCTTTCAGGCTGTCCATTTCGCTTTCGTCCACGATCTGCCCCTCGGCTTTCAGCCCGGCCACGTAGGACGTGAGGTAATCGCCCGGGGGAAGCTGGATGATGAAGAAAATCACCAGGGACATAATCAGCAGAATGGGAATGAACGTAAGAACGCGCTTCCAGATATAGCTTCCCATAGTACGCGCTTACCTCCTTGCAGCAGAAACGATGAAAACGATGAAAAAGAACAGGAAGGCGAGGCTTCGCCTTCCCGCCCTCGTTTTGCAAAGAGAGTGCAGAGTACAGAGTTCAGAGTTCAGATGATATAGTCCATGCGTTGCGAACCCGCATTGATTGACTAAATAAATCTGTACTCTGCACTCTGTACTCTGTTATCTCTTAGTGACGAAAAGTGCTCTTTTTAGAGGCACAAGCGACTTGTTACTTTTCCACCCACAGGCAGGCAAAGTTGGCAAGGCCCAGATCGCGGAATTCGTCGCAGGCGATGCCGTCTTCGCGGAAGTTGTGCATCTTGGCGTTGACCGCGTAGATGGCGGGGTTGGAGGAGGTGAAGCCGATTTCATAAATGCCTTCCTTGAAGCAATCCAGCAGCTTGACGGCCAATTCTTCCTTGGCTTCGGAGGTGGTGGCGTTCTTCATGGCGGTATAGATGTCCAGCATGGCCTTCACGTCTTCCGGCGGTTCCACGGCACCCTCGCGGGCCTTGCCGTCGATGCTGTTCAGGTACCACAGACCGAAGGCGGAGCCCCAGACGCAGTAGTCGCGCATGGGCACGAAGTAGTCGGGCCGCAGGGAGATGGACACGGTATCGAAGTTCTCGTAGTTCAGCACGATTTCATGCTGGTTGGCGGAACGCATTTCTTCCATGATGGAACGGTCGTACATGCGGGTGGTGGCGTCGATGCCGGCCTTGTTCAGGTCGTTCTTGAGCAGCTCGGCCAGGCTGGCGTCGGCTTCGTTCTGATACTGCAGGTTCAGGGTCAGCTTGGTGCCGTCGGCGAAGGCCCAGAAGCCGTCCGCGCCCTTCGTAAGGCCGCATTCAGCCAGCAGCGCGGCGGCGGCGTCCAGATCCTGTTCCACCCACTTATTGGTCCATTCGGGGTCGTAGCCCTGAGCGCCTTCCGGCGGCGCGGACTGGGCGGGCTCGGTGTAGCCGTTGTCGATCAGCTGGGCGATCTGGTTGCGGTCCACGATCACGGACAGGGCGTGACGGAAGTTCACGTTCTGGAACAGGGGGCGCTTGAGTTCATCCTGCACGGCCAGGTTCAGCTGCATGGACTGGCTGGTCCAGCCGGTGGAGGACCATTCCACCAGGTTTACGGTGGCTTCGGAGTTCAGGATGGTTTCCACGTCCTGCAGGGCCACGGAGCCGATGTCGGCGGTGCCGTCCATCACCCACAGCAGGGCCTGGGAATCGTCGCTGTAACGGCGGAAGTGCAGTTCGTCGATGTAGGGCAGCTGCTTGCCTTCGGCGTCCACCTTCCAGTAGTAGGGATTGCGCTTCCACACGCACATTTCATCGTTGAAATCGCCGTCGATCTGCCAGGCGCGCAGGGTGGGGCGATCCTTCACGATCCAGTAATAGTAGGTGTAGCTGTTGCCCAGGGCCTTCATATCGGAGAAGCCCTTCCCCTGGGCGTAAGCATCCTTTTCCTCGGCGGTCTTGTTGGCATCGTTGTACACGGCCACATGTTCTTCCAGCCAGTGCTTGGGCGCGAAGAACCACTTGCCGTTGATGGCCAGCTCGCGCAGGAATTCGGGCTTGGAGGAAACGAAGGTCATGGTGAAGGTGTAATCGTCGATGGCCTTGAATTCAGCCAGCTGCATTTCGCCGTTTGCATCGGCGGCCTTCACGGCTTCCCAGGCGCTCTTGCCGGTGAAGCCGGTAAGCAGGCACTCTTCATAGAAGAAGCGGCAGTCTTCGCTGGTGAAGGGCACGCCGTCGGACCACTTCATGCCTTCGCGCAGGTAAATGGTCCACACGGTGGCGTCCTCGTTCACATCGTAGCCCTTGGCCACGTTGGGCTCCACGGTGCCGTCGGTCTTAAACCGGAACAGCGCTTCTTCGGTGGGCTTGCCGGGGCCCCACTTGGAGGAACCGCCCTGCATCAGGGTGATATAATCGGTGTACTGGCCGATATCGGCCACGTCTTCCACCATCACGTCGGAGGCGGCGGGCAGACGGTCCGCCACAGCGGGCAGATTCTGGCCGTCCAGGTAGGGGGACTGGGAATAGGCGGGGGCTTCGGCCACGGCGAAAGCGCACAGGGACATGAGCATGATCGCCGCCAGAAGCAGGGAAATGATTTTCCGGGTCTTCATGAAAGGTTCCTCCTTGTTCATTTTTTCCGCAGGGTCTGCGGATCAATACGGTTTGGCTGTTCTATTCCGCGCGAACGTCACCAAGATTCTGCCATCATTGTACCAGATTATTTCAGGCTTTGCAACTCGATTATACAAAAAAAGGATAAAATCAAACGTTTTTTTGCCAGAGCGGACATGTGTCCGCCGTCGGGCGGGCAAAAAAGCGAAGACTTACCCAATCGTGAGCAGTATTTGTCATTTCAGACGCAAAAGTGTATCTTTGGCGCAAATCCCCTTGTATTTCCCATCATCCCCTGCTATGATAAGCGCACATACGGCAAGGAGGGAAATTCGTATGGCTGATAACATGATCGATTTGCAAGGTGTTACGAAGACCTACGCCAAGAACGGCTTCAAAGCCGTGGACGACCTGACGCTGCAGGTGAAGGGCGGGGAGCTGTTCGGCTTCATCGGCCCCAACGGCGCGGGCAAAACCACCACCATCAAGCTGATGACCGGCATCCTGCGCCCCGACGCGGGCACCATCACCATGGCGGGCCACAGGCTGAACGAAAACCGGCTGGAGGCCCAGCGGCTGATCGGCTTCGTGCCGGACGGCAACGACCTGTACGACCGGCTGAGCGGCATGGAATACCTGAACTTCATGGCGGACGTGTATCAGGTGAGCGCTGCGCAGCGCAAGGCGCACATTGAAAAGTACCTGGACATCTTCTCCCTGGAGGACGCCATCAACAACCAGGTGCGCTCCTATTCCAAGGGCATGAAGCAGAAGCTGGTGGTCATCGGCGCGCTGATCCACAATCCCCCGGTGTGGATTCTGGACGAACCCTTAGGCGGCCTGGACCCCCGGGCGGCGCACCTGCTGAAGGAAGAAATGCAGCGCCACTGCCAGGCCGGCAACACGGTGTTCTTCTCCACCCACGTACTGGAAGTGGCTGAAAAGCTGTGCACCCGCATCGGCCTCATCAACCACGGCAAGCTGGTGGAGCAGGGCACGCTGGAAGAACTGCGCTCCGGCGAAACGGGCGCGTCCCTGGAAGAGCTGTTCTTGGAGCTCACCGACGATGGAGGCGAAGAGGCATGACAGGCTTTTTCCCGCTGCTGCGGCTGCAGCTGCTGTCCCGGTACGCTGATTTCAAGCCCCGGAACCTGAAAACCCAGTTCCGGGAAAAGAAAGGCCGCACCATCGGCACGATCATCGGCCTGCTGGTGGCCATCGGCTACCTGGGCGGCTTCCTGGTCTTCATGGAAAACGCCATCCTGAGCTACCTGATCAGGATGGGCATGCCGGACCTGCTTTTGAGCATGGCCATTACCGTGTCCATGCTGGGCACGCTGGTGATTTCCTTCTTCTTTATTATGAGCTCCCTGTACTTTGGCCGGGACGCGTCCTATATCGCTTCCCTGCCGGTCAATTCCCGCACGGTGCTTGCCGCGAAGCTGACCCAGGTGTGGATCAGCGAAGTGGGCTACAGTATCGTATTCATCATGCCCGCCGCCATCCTGTACGGCGTCCGGGTGGGCGGGGACGCGCTGTTCTACCTGCGGGCGCTTTTGGCCGCCCTGGGCGCGCCCATCCTGCCCATCGTGCTGGTTTCCTTCGTGTCCACCCTGCTGATCCGGCTTTCTTCCCTGTGGAAGCACCGGGACATCATCGCCACCGTCAGCGGCATCGTGTTCATCGGCGCGTACATGTTCTTAGCCTTCAACATGGGCAGCATCTCCGGCAGCGGCGAAGGCGGAATGGAAGAATTCGCGGCTGCTTTCATCGGCAGCAACATGGCCCGGGTGGACGCCCTGACCCACGCCTTCCCCCCCGCCGCCTGGGCGGCAAAAGGGGTGCTTGGCGAATGGGGCCAGCTGCTCCTGTTCCTGGCGGTCAACGCCGCCGCGGCGGCCCTCGCCGTCTGGGCCATCGGCCTGTGGTATCGGAACCTGAGCATGCTCCAGGGCGAAACCCCCGCTGTGCGGAAAAAGGGCGGCGTGAAAAATGCCTCCTTCTCCGGCGGCAGCGCCTTCAAGGCCCTGTGCGTGCGGGAAGTGCGGCAGATCCTGCGGGTGCCCGCCTACGCCACCAACAGCCTGCCCACGTCCCTGATGCCCGCGTTCATGGTGGGCATGATGTACTTTGCCTTCAGCCGTTCCGGCGGGGCCGGGGAATCCCTGGACGTGATGCTGAGCCAGATCAACGCCGATCTGCTTCTGCCCATCCTCACCGCCGTGATGGCCTACATGGCCGGCATGAACCCCGCGCTCTCGACCTCCGTTTCCCGGGAAGGCAAGGGCCACGATTTCCTGACCGCCCTGCCCGTTTCCTCCCGCACCATGGTGCTGGCCAAGCTGGCGGTGGGCTATGTGATGTCCCTGCTGGGCGTGGTGCTGGCCTCCGCCCTGCTGGCGGTGCTGCTGCCCAGGTTCGCGCTGTACGCCGGTCTGGCCTTCGTGCTCTGCGCCCTGTACACCTACATGACCTCCTGCCTGGCCCTCATGCGCGACGTGAAGCACCCCAAGCTGGACTGGGTCACCGAGCAGGAAGCCATGAAGCAGAACTTCGGCGCGGCCATCAGCATGTTCATCGGCTGGGGCATTCTCATCGCCCTGGCGGGCCTTACCTACCTGCTGTTCACCTGGGAAGTCGGCCTGGTGCCCTACTTCGCCATCATGGCCGCGCTGCTCGCGGCTGGCTGCGTGCTCACCCACTCCCTGCTCATGCGCGCGGCGGATCAGCACTACTGCAAGGGGTAATAGCGTAAACAATCAGAGTGGAGAGTTAAGGGTTGAGAGTTGAGATGATATAGTCTGTCAAGCTGACATCCTGACAAATTGTCAGAATAAATCTCAACTCTCCGCTCTCAAATCTCCACTCTTTTTGTGTTTCCCTTGCATTGCCCGGCGCTTTGGGATATAATAAACCCGCTGTAATGCTACAGACAGAAACGAGCAAAGGGGTTAACACACTATGAAGCTGGGCGTGGTCGGACTGCCGAACGTGGGAAAAAGCACTTTATTCAACGCCATTACGGGGGCGGGGGCCCAGGCGGCCAATTATCCTTTCTGCACCATCGAGCCCAACGCGGGCATTGTGGCGGTGCCGGACAATCGCCTGACCGTGCTGGCGGACATGTATCACCCCAAGAAGGTGACGCCCGCCACGGTGGAATTTGTGGATATCGCAGGTTTGGTGAAAGGCGCCAGTAAGGGCGAGGGCCTGGGCAATAAATTTTTGAGTCACATCCGGGAATGCGAAGCCATCGTGCATGTGGTGCGCTGCTTTGAGGATGAAAACATCATCCACGTGGACGGCAGCGTGAATCCCGCCCGGGATATTGAAACCATCAATTTAGAGCTGATCTTCGCCGATATGGAAACGGTGGCCCGGCGGGAGGACAAGGCCCGCAAGCTCATCAAGACCGGCGAAAAGAAATACGGCGAGGAAGCCGATTTGGCCGCCCGGGTGCTCAAGCACCTGGAAAGCGGCAAGCCCGCCCGCACCTGCCCCCTGAACGACGAGGAAAAGGAAACGGTGAAGGGCTGGTTCCTGCTCACCACCAAGCCGGTGATTTACGCCGCCAATATCGCGGAGGATCTGGTGGCCGAGGACGAGGACAGCATTGATTTCGTCAGGCAGGTCAAGGCCATCGCCCAGGAGGAACAGGCCGAGGTGCTGGTGATTTCCGCCCAGATCGAGGAAGAAATCGCCCAGATGGAGCCGGAGGAAAAGGAAGAATTTTTGCAGGAAATGGGCATCGGCCAAAGCGGCCTGGATCGGCTGATCCAGAAGTGCTATCATCTGCTGGGCCTGATCTCCTTCCTGACGGCGGGCGAGGACGAATGCCGTGCCTGGACCATCACCCGGGGCACCAAAGCACCCCAGGCGGCGGGCAAAATCCACACCGACTTCGAGCGCGGCTTCATCCGCGCCGAGATCGTGCCCTTTGAAACCCTGCGCGATTTGGGCAGCATGAACGCCTGCAAGGAAAAGGGCCTGGTTCGCTCCGAGGGCAAGGATTACGTGATGCAGGACGGGGACGTGACCCTGTTCCGGTTCAACGTATAAGCGCCGCGCGGGAAATAAAAGTTTGTGGGGGAAACCGCTCTTTGGAGGCCAAAGAGCGGTTTCCCCCACACCCCCTTCCGAGAAAGCCATAAAGGGGACAGAAAAAAGCTTTCTTCCTGCTTCCCTTGCGTTGGGAAAAACTGTCTCATGAGCGGGGAGTACGTTTTTCCACAAAGTTTTGCATTGAACCAAAGCTTTTATCAGTATGATTGCCAATATTCCTTTTGTTCCGTATCAATCAGTGAAACAAATCGGGGGGAGGAAAGATCATGGAAAATAACAAAAAGCAGCTGATCGACGAAGAAGCGGAGAAGGTGGCGGGCGGTCATAATCCTTCGTCGAACCAGAACAAACCTAACGGGATCAAAAACGGTGCGCCAAACGGCACGGGCGGGATCAAAAACGGCGTGGACGATACGTCGAACAGCATCAAGAACGCCGTGGACAAAAACGCTCCCAGAAATATCAGAAGATAAAGTTCTTTTCCTGTGTCCGCAGGCTTGGCAGCAAACACGTATATAACATGAAGCGGAAAGCGAACGACGCTTTCCGCTTCGTCTTTCTGCATTTACCCGTTACCGCAGTTCGATGCCCGGATTGTCCGCCTTGGGCAGCGCCTCAAAGGACACCAAAGCCGCGGGATAATCAAAAGGATACGTCAGCGCTTCATCGAACAGCACCCATGTATTTCCCGTGTCCGGGAATACATGAACATTATAATAGATTCTGTTGTGGTAATCGCTTTCCCGCACGTCCATGCTCACGGTTTTGCCCTGATCGTCCACCTCCATGCGGTATACCCGGTAGACCTTCCGGGAATTGGCCATGGCGGTGCCGGTCAGGACGGTATGACCGGTTTCCGGGTCGAGGCTGATGACGGTACTCGCTGTCCCCAGCACCACCTTGTTCCCTTTCAGGGTTTTACGCCATAGCTGGTTTCCGTTTCCGTCATACCGGGCGATCACAAGAGGCGTAAACGTGCTGTCATCCTGATCGGCACAGGTAAAGAAGCCACCCTGGCCGTCCGGGAATACGGTATGGAGTTCCTTACCGGGTCCTTTCTGCCACACGACGGCGCCGTCCCGGATCATGAGCAGCATATAACTGCCGGATTTGAGCGATTGAGAAACCGTCGTCAGCCACCAGCCCGGCCCAGCCCGCACAGTTCTGATTGCAAAGTCGATTTCCCGGCTCACTTCGATTTGTGCTTCCAGGTTTCCGTAACCGTC
>CACWWM010000046.1 GCA_902764565.1 uncultured Eubacteriales bacterium | reverse complement strand
ATCAGGATAAAGCAACTTCATCATTCCTGAGAAGGTTTTTCTAACGTTTTCAGCAGTTTTCCAAGGGCCAGGGAACTCAGGTCCGTCTGCACCAGCGAAGCGCCGTCCTGCAGTTCCTCAAGGGCCGTTTCTGCGTTTTGCGCAACGCCGATTACCGGCACGCGATGCTGGCATTCTTCCAGCGTCATGCGCACATCGATGCTGTCATAAACGCGGATCAGCTTGCCATCAGGATTGGCCTGGTAGGTCAGATCTTCTTTGATGATTGGCGCGTGTTCCATGTGCCAGTTGCCGCGGAAGCGGCTCATCAGCAGAACAGCTGCGGTGGTGTTGTCGCCCAGTACCCAGTTTTCGCCGGTGCGCAGCAGAAACTGCGGGTTATACTCCACATGATTTTCCTTTTCCAGCTGTTCAAACAAATAGCGGCCGATTTTCCCGCAGGGGTAAACCCGGCTTTTCAATTCGGCCAGGGTCACTTCCAGCATGCAGTATACGCTCTGGTCGGTCTGCCAGACCTCCGCCGGGCTTTTCAGCACCGCGCGCACAGCGTCCGGGTCCTGCATTACATTGAATTCCGGCCGGCCTTCAGGATAAGGCCCGCCTCCGTTCCAAAGCACCACCAGATTTTCCGCAATGTCCGGGACGGCGTTAAGGGCGGCGGCCACGTTGGTCATGGCTCCCTGAACGGCAATATACAGCTTCCCGGGCTTCCCTGCTTCCCGGATGATAGCCTGCACGCCCTCGCTTTCCGGCGCGTCCTGGATGGAGCGCAAGGGAGAATCGCAGCCACGGAAAGCAGGCACATCGTCCATATCCGCCAGGCGCAGCACGGTTTCAATTTCCCGGTAGCTGGCCTCCATGGACTGGCCGGTATAGCCTGCCTTTTGCTCAAAATGCGCCGCAATGATGCCCCGCACGTCAAACAGGGGCGTCAGCAGATGGTGCATGATTGCGTACTGGTCATCCGCTTCGTTTTTTGCGTCCGTATCCACCAGGAGCCGGATGCGGGCCGCGGGCGGCGGGGCGACGCCGATTCTGGCCAGGATCTCGCTGCGTTTCATGGAAATCATCCTCCCTCATGGGTCAATCGTCGGTATCGGGAATTTGGTTCAGCGCCGCGTTCAGCGCGTTCACATCCAGCGTTCCGTCGGCGTCCCGGCTCAGAATGCTTTTCAGGGACAGGCCCAGGGGGATCACGCTTTTTTCCGTCATGATCCGCACCAACGCGGGAATATATTTATCCAATACTTTTTTCGCTTCCGGATTGTCCAGCAAATCCTGGGCCGTGCTTTGAATGGAGAAAAAGCCTTCCTTCCGCAGATCGTCGTCCGCAAGAAACCAGTTGCGCACGGCCCCGCCCGCTTCCTGATCCGGCAAACTGTAGCTTGGGTCAGGCGCGGGGATTCGGCGCCACAAGCCGCTGTCGCTGCATGCTCCCGCGATTGCCGCGATCCGGGTATCCCCATGGGCCAGGGGCACGTTCCGGAACACGGCGGCGCCGTTCTCCGCCTTCGCTTCTCCGAAGGGGATGCCGTTCAAAAGCAATTTCACCGACGGCTGGTTGGTGTAGCATTTCACATCAACCGTTTCCCGCGCGCGGTTTGCAAAGCGCTTTGCGGACAGATGCACGAAGGGCTCCTTCGACCAGCGGGCTTTGTAATAGTAGAAAGCGTCCTTGCGAATCTGCCGGTCATGGCTCACCAGGCCCTTGGCGTTGATGTATTTCTGCCCGCCCTCATCGCGCCGCACGCTGGAAAAATCAAACATGTTCCATACAAAGCTGCCCCACAGCCAGGGGCGGCTTTCTATTTGCGGATACACCGTTTCATGCCACAGCGCCTGGTATTCTTCGGAATAGTCCTTCACCCTGGGGTTTTCGGCATGCAATTTCAGGTTGGCGTCCACGCCGTATTCGCTGATACCAAGCGGCAGATGGGGCCGGGCCGCGTGGAAGCGGTCCAGGTAGGGGCCGAAATCCGCCATTTCCCCGTAATACCAGCCGAAATAGAGATTGTAGCCCACCAGATCCGTAATTGCATTGAGCTTGCTGGAGGCCTTCAGGGGGTACAGATTGGCGGCGGCGGAGAAGCGGCCGGGATCCAGCGTTTTGACCAGCGCATGCAGCCGTTTGCAGTTTTCGTGCATGAACGGCGCGTCCCGGAACATGGCGATCTCGTTTTGAATGCCCCAGCAGAAAATGGACGGATGATGGATATTCTGCAGGATCAGCTCCGTCAGCTGCTGCACGGCGTTTTCCATAAGCGCCGGGCTTTCGGTCATTTTCAGCATGGGGATTTCCGCCCAAACAAGCAAACCCGTTTCGTCGCAGCAATCGTAGGCGGCTTGGGGGTGCTGATAATGGGACAGGCGCACGGCGCTGGCCCCCATTTCCCGGATGATGGAAAAATCCTCCCGGATATTCTGAGAAGAAGCGGCGCAGTAAACGCCCGCCCGATCCTGATGCTTGGCGACGCCGCGCAGCGGATAGGGCCGTCCGTTGAGCCTGAGGCCCTTCTGCCCGTCGATTTCCACTTTGCGAAACCCCGTGCGGATCTCGGTATAATCTGCGGTCTCCCCGTCGGCATATAAGGACGCGGCGACCGTATAGAAAGAGGCGTTTTCCGTGCCGTCCCACAGCTGCGGATGCTCCACCGTCAGCGTGACCGGCTCGTGGGGCGTCCCTTCGGCGGCGCCGATGATTTCGCCCCGCCCGTTTTTGATTTGGTATGCGATCCTGCATTGCTCCGCGGCGCATACCGCGTGGGGTTCCAGGGTCATCACGCCCTGTCCGTTTTCGTTTATATCCGTTCTGACGATCAGCCCGTCGGTGCCGAAGTATTCATAATCAAAGTGCGTTTCCCCGCAAAGCAGCAGATCGACGTTCCGATACAGCCCCCCGAACACCGTGAAATCCCCAAAGGAGGGAGCGATATCCTCGTTGGTTCTGTTTTCCAGGAACACCCGGATCGTCCAGGTCTTATCCGCCGTCACGGCATCGGGAACAGCCAGCCGGAAGCGGGCATACCCGCCCGCGTGGCTGCCCGCCGTATGGCCGTTCACATCAATTCGGGCCTTTTGATCGGCAGCGTCAAAGGAAAGGAAAGCCTTTGGCTCCTTGGCGTCCCGCACGATCGTTTTTTCATAAACAGCCAGGCCCTGGTACGGGTCGTCGCTGCTGAACCAGGTATGGGGCAACGTTACGGTTTCCCAGGGAGCGTTTGGCAGGGTTTCCGGCAGCGTTTCCAGCGTGAACCCCGGCAGCTTCATGAATTTCCAGCTTTCATTGAGCGATTGTATACGCATTGCGCTTCCTCCTGTTCAGCGGTTCTTCGGAGAATGGCCGTTTAAAGCCTTCCGGTATTCGTTGGGCGACTGGCCCATGATTTTTTTAAAGATGCGGGTGAAATAATTGGCGTCGGAAAAGCCGCACTGCTCGGCCACGTTCTGCATGGAAAGCGCCGTTTTCCCCAGCAGATCCTCCGCCCGCCGGACGCGGATGCCGTTGATATAATCCGTCACAGTTACGCCCACCTCCTTGTGGAAGCGGGAGGACAGATAGTTTTTGTTGATAGCGAACCGCGCCGCCAGCCCTTCCAGATTCAATGGCTCCATATAATGAAAATCAATGTAGTTGAGACAGCTTCGCACGGCGCTGGAATAGCGTTCCATGGAATGATGCTGCACCAGCAGGCAGTAATGCCGGATCATCTTGGGGATCAGCGCCTGAACCTGCTCCATGGTTTCGGCCTTTTCGATTTCAATGATGAACTGGCCGCTGATGCCGTCGATATACAGCGGGTGCACCGCTGCCTGCTGGATCGCCTTGCGGTAAGCGGTATTGACGGAAATAATCATGTCTTTCGCGTCCCGCAGCGGATCGTCCAGCCGCCGGTCCAGCGTAAACCCCATAAACAGGTTTTGCTGGTAAATGGCCTCGGATATATCGCCCCGGCGGATAGCCTCCAGCATGGCGTCCTCCACTGCGTAGCGCGCTTCCACAGAGGTGTAGGGAATGGTGGAAAGAGAAAAGGAAGGCTTCTGCTTTGCCGTATAGGCCCGTTCATAGGAAACAGACATGATCTGCAGATCGGGATTGGCCAAATAGCGGGACAGCAGGCTGGCGAACATATGCTGCCAGCTGAGATAATCCTGGATCACCGGGATGCGCTTGAAATACCAGCGCAGCGCATCCATGGAATCGTTTTGCAGGCCGTGCTTTTGAATCAGTTCGGCCCATTCTTTTTCGTCAAAGGAGTGGTAGGTAAAGGGCCCGCAGAAAGCGAACATGCCCTCTTCCGTATCCCGCCCCCGAAACACCAGATAATGCAGGCCGAAATCATCTTTGTAATCTATCGCGCTGTCCGGCGGAACAAGCGCCATGATGTCCTTTGCAAGCTGAACGTAATCATAGACCTCATACAGCTGGTCGCGGAACAAAAAGTCCAGGGCGGACGCTTCCGACATGGTACAATGCTCCCGCAGCAGAAGAAACTGCACACGATAAGACCCCAGAATATCGCGGAACAGATCGCGTAAATCCATCATGACCATGTGCTTTTCTCTCCTCATAACGTCAAGCGGCTGAACTTCATCCTAAAAATATCACAACACCATTCAAAAATCAATAGAATGTGAATATTGTGCTAAAAGCAGTGAATAATGTATGTGTTTTAAGGGAGGATTTTGTGTTATATTGTACATGGCAGCAAAAACGTATCCGTGTATCAAGCAAAAAACAGGCGCATAATCCTGCGATGGAGAGAAAACGAGAGGGTGCAGATGGAAAAGGAAATCATTTTTGAAGCGAAGCACATGCGCAAGGAATTTGGCCCCACCATCGCCCTGAAGGACGTTGATTTCACCCTGCGCAGGGGGGAGATCCGCGGGCTGGTGGGCGAAAACGGTTCCGGCAAATCCACCATCATGTCCATTGCTTCCGGCATGCAGCCCGCCACCCGCGGTGAAATGTTCTACAAGGGGCAGCCCTGGAAGCCCGGCAATATGGTGGAGGCACAGGACGCCGGCATCTCCATGATCCTGCAGGAGGCCAACACCATCCCCGGGGTCACTGTGGCGCAGAACATCTTCTCCGGCCATGAAGCGGAATTTTCCAAATTCGGCATCATCAATATGGGGCGGATGAAGAAGGAAGCCCAGAAGGTGCTGGAGAGCTTTGGCATCGGCCACATCAAAGCCGGCGATCTGATCGACCAGTACACCTTCGAGGATCGCAAGCTGGTGGAGCTGGTGCGCTGCGTTACCGACAAAACGGAGATCCTGGTGGTGGACGAAACCACCACGGCCCTGTCCCTGGAAGGCCGCGAGATCCTGTATAAGCTGATCCACAAAATGGCGGAGCAGGGCAAGGGCATCGTGTTCGTTTCCCACGATATGGACGAGATCCTGGAGCAATGCACCGATCTGACGGTGCTGCGGGACGGCGACATCATCGGCCATCTGACCCGGGAAGAAATGGACGCCCCCGACGCGGTGAAGACCATCCGCTACATGATGGTGGGCCGTGAGATCGGCGATAAATACTACCGTGAGGATTACGATACCAGCCACGGCGAGGAAGTGGCCCTGGAACTGCAGGATGTGAGCCTGGGCAAAATCCGGCATTTCAACCTGAAGCTGCACAAGGGCGAAATCATCGGCATGGGCGGCCTGAGCGGCTGCGGCATGCACGACATCGGCCGCATCGCCTATGGCCTGGAAAAGCTGCAGGGCGGCAAGGTGCTGCGCAACGGCAAGGAAATCAGGAATCCTTTGCAGGCCATCAACAGCGGCATCGGCTACATCAGCAAGAACCGCGACAGCGAGGCCCTGATCCTGAACGGCCCGATCCAGGACAACATCGTATTGCCTTCCATTCCCGCCCTGGAAAAAAAGACCTTCATCAGCCCCCGGGCGGAAAAGAAGCTGAGCGACGTGGAGATCGGCAATTACCGCATCAAGTGCCACGGCGGCAAGCAGTACGTGAACACCCTGTCCGGCGGCAACAAGCAGAAGGTATCCTTCGGCAAATGGACCGCCAAGGGCAGCGAGGTCATCATCATGGACTGCCCCACCCGCGGCGTGGATATCGGCGTGAAGCAGGCAATGTACTCCCTGATCGAGGAAATGAAAAAAGAGGGCAGGGCCATCCTGATGATTTCCGAGGAGCTCAGCGAGCTGATCGGCATGGCGGATCGGCTGATCATCATGAAGGACTTTGAAGTGACCCATCAGGTGGAGCGCAACCCCGACCTCAAGCAGACCGACCTGATCGAGTACATGATTTAAGGAGGAGGCCCCCATGACTGCGATCACACATGAAAAAGAAAAGCAAACCCTGCGGCAGTGGCTGAAAAAGCACGGCTCCTCCGTGGCCTCCATCGGCGGTCTGCTGTTCTGCGTGGCGTTTTTCACCATCACAACGGGCCTCAAGGGCGAAAGCATCTGGAGCGCCAGCAAGCTGTCCACCCTGATCGGCGACGTGATCGTGACCGCCCTGATGGCGGTCGGCGCGGTGTTCATCTATTCGCTTGGCAACATGGACGTGAGCATCGGCAAGCAGGTGGGCCTGTACAGCACGCTGCTGGTTCTCATCGGCAACGCCACCGGCAGCCTGCTGATCGCCATCCTGGCCTGCCTGGCCATCGCCGTGATCATCGGGGTCGTCAACGGCTCCGCCGGCGAGCTGCTGCACATGTATTCCGTTATCTCCTCCGTGGTGTTCATGATGGTGCTCTCCGGCGTCAGTACCATCATCTATTCCAACATCGGCACCCGGAACATTTCCATGAATCCCGGCATCGACCTGACCCTGTTCCGCCAGCCCTGGTTCATGGTGCTGGTGCTGGCCATTGAATACGCGGTGATCGGATATTTCTTCTACTTCACCAAGTTCGGCAAGTACGCCCGGGCCATCGGCGCCAACCAGACCGCCACCTCCCAAAGCGGCGTCAACATCATCCTGTATCGGGTGATCCCCTACATCTTCCTGGCGGTGTGCCTGGTGACTGCCTCCCTGTTCCAGATGGGCTACACGGGCGCAGCCAGCGATTCCACCGGAACGGGCTTTGAAATGAACGTGATGGTGTCCCTGATCCTGGGCGGCATGCCCTTAAAGGGCGGCATGAAATCCCGTCTTTCCTGCGCCGTCATCGGCTCCCTGACCTTCTCTCTGCTGGCGGTGGGTCTGCCCATCATCGGCGTGCCCACCAACATGACCTTCCTCATCAAGGCCGCCATCTTCCTGGTGGTCGTCCTGATTACCTGCCGGCAAAAGGGCGGCGCGCTGCCCCGGTAAAAAACGATCCTGCGCAGGCGTACATGCCTGTCAAGATAATTATGAAGGAGGAAATCCCATGAAAAAGCTGATTGCTATCGTTCTGACTCTCGTCATGCTGCTCGGCATTGCGGCAGCGCCCGCTTCCGCCGAGGGCAAGGGCAAGATCCTGTACCTGTCCAACCTGAACAGCGGCGCTCAGTACGAATTCTATGTCTCCTACCTGAACATGATGGCCAAGGAACTGGGCTACACCGTGGAAATCGTGTACGCTGACGGCTTCAACGATCCCGCCGGCAACCTGAAAAACGTAAAGAATGCATACACCTCCGACGTGGTGGGCCTGATCGCCACCCAGGACGGCGGTCTGATCAACATCATGGAAGAATATCCCGATCTGTGGGTCGTGGGCTTCTTCTCCGATTTTGACGCCGTCTACACCAAGGACGAAAGCGGCGCCTACACCGGCACCAGCGCCGGCGTGCTGGACAAGGATCATTTCCTGGGCCTGATGGGCGACAACTTCATCAGCGGAACCGCCCTGGGCGAAGCTTACGCGCAGGAAGTCATCGACCGCGGCTTCAAAAAGGTTGCCACCTGCATCTTCCCCGCCTACGCTTATCCCAAGCACACCGTGGCTGACGCCGGCTTCCGCGCTTACATCGCCAAGCATAACGAAACCGCCGCGGAACCCATTGAAATCGTGGGCGACGCCACCGTACTGAATTTCAGCCCCCTGGACAACAACACTTACTGGTTTGAAGACGGCCATGACGATCTGGACTGCATCGTGGGCTTCTGCGCCGGCACCACCTTCCTCTATCCCAGCGTGCTGGAAGCCAAGGCCATGGGCATCTGCAACGAGGGTATGCAGATCATCACCGGCGGCTTTGACAACGACCCCGACCTGATGGCCGACTGCGGCGACGACAAGAACATCATCCGGCTGACCACCGCCGCCTTTGAAAGCATCATCTGGCCCATGGCCATGATCGACGCCGCCATCTCCGGCAATATGTACAAGGATTATCCCGGCAACAAGGATCAGCTGGATTCCGGCATCATGATTATCAACAGCACCGAAAAATTTGAAGCTGTCGTCAACAATTCCCCCATGGGCGCCGCCAACGACGCTGACCGCCTCGGCAAGGCTCAGCTGGATTCCGGCATCATGGTCATCAACAGCACCGAAAAGTTTGAGGCTGTTGTGAACAACAGCCCCATGGGCGCCACCAACGACGCCGACCGCATCGGCAAGGCCCAGGCCAGCTGGGACGATATGAAGAACTACTTTGCCAGCGTGAATCCCGACGCCACCTACCAGGCCCTGACCGAATACTGCCAGAGCTTCACCGTGGAAGGCTACATGAAGTAAGGCTCCCGCCCCTGCCCGGGGCATGCCTCTCCGGGCAGGGCTTCTCCGGACACGATTGATCCATCACTGCTGATAACTGGAGGCAGACCCCATGAAAAAAACATTGGATATTCTAAAGCGCATCGGAGGCACCATCATGCTGCCTGTGATCATGTATGTGATCATGAAGATCCTGTGCGGCGCCAACGGGAAACCTTATCTGGCAAACTGGAAGATGTGGATGGTCATCATCCCGCAGGTTGCCGTAACGGTTGCGTGCGCCATGGGCATCGGCCTCCAGTTCAAAAACGGGCGGTTTGACTTTTCCGGCGGCGCCATCATGCTGCTCAGCGCCATCGTGGCGGGCAGTATCGCCCGCGACTCCGGCACCGGCAGCCCGCTGCTGTTCTGCGTCATTGCCGTTGGCATGTGCGTGCTGCTCAGCGTGGTCGTGGCCCTGGTGTATGTATATGGCCGTCTGCCGATCATGATCGCCACCATCGGCATGGCCCTGCTGTATGAATCCATCACCCCGCTGATTTTCGGCGGCGGCGGCGTGAACCTGATTTCCGTCAAATTCATCAAGCAGCTCAGTTCCTACCCCCTGGTGCTGATCCCCTTTGCCTGCGCGGTGCTGGTGTACGCCGTGTACAACTACATCGCCACCACCGGCAAGCAAAGTCTGCTGCTGGCCAGGAACCAGCAGGCGGCGGTGAACATCGGCATCAATGAGAACAGGAACGTCATTTTGAGCTATGTGTACAGCGGCCTGATCTTCGGCTTCGCCACCATCATCTGGGCTTCCCTTGGCAAGCGGGACGCCAGCTTCTCCTCCCTGAGCACGGTGGGCGAATTGTTCTCCAACATCCTGCCCGTGTTCGTGGGCCTCTACATCGGCGCCTTCTGCGGCGACACGATCGGCATTATCATGGGCTCCCTGGCCATCGTCATGATGAAGACCGGCCTGACCACCGTCTTCAAGGCGGAACTGGGCGGCGCGATTTCCACCGCCATGATGGGTCTCTTCGTCTTCATCGTGAACCTGGTTGCCGGTCAGAGCAAGAACATCAAGAAATTCTTCCTGAAGCTGTTCCGGATCTCTTCCGGCGGCGAGGCAGCCAAGGCCTGACCTGACTGAATTGCCTGAAACAGACCACCGGATGGCGGGCGATGGCGTAGACGCCGTCCCCGCCATTTTTTGAAATAACCTTTTTCAACTCCGAATTGGCG
>CACWWM010000045.1 GCA_902764565.1 uncultured Eubacteriales bacterium | reverse complement strand
AATGGAATAAACAAACAGCTTCCGCCTGCCGCGCTGGGGCTTGTGCGATATAGAGGCTTCTGGCCCATGGAAAGCCGGGAAAATCCCAGGGGGAAAGCTTGCTTTCCCCTAAAGGATTATTCACCGGCTTTCCCCCGGATGCTTTGCATCCGGGCTGGCGGCTTTCAGCCGCCGGGCCAGAAGCAAAGTGCGGCATGCTTGGACGTTTTCTCCAAGCAGCAGTGGGAAATTGCATGTTTACGGCGGCAAGTTTATTCCGCAAGAGTGGGGTCCAGGGGATTCAATCCCCTGGTGGGGTGCGGGGCAAAGCCCCGCAGGTCTCCCTTGCTGACAAATCCCAATTTCTTATTCATGCGTGGCCCCGCCGCCTTCCAAGATGCGTCTTGCCAGAGCAGGAGAAATACGGTATAATTATCATGTCCAAATATGTACAATCGGGAGAGGATGCGGCATGATTTTTTCACAGGAAGGCAACGCCCTGATCGCCAAACGGCAGGGGGAAACCCTGCGCATAGAGCCCTGGGGCACGGATTCCCTGCGGGTGCGGGCCACCATGTTCCCCGCCTTCACGGGGAACGACTGGGCCTTGACGGAACAGGTGACTAGCTTACAGCCCACGGTGCAGATCGGCACCCAGGCCCTGCGCACCGGCGAGGGCGGAACGTGGGAAGCCCCCTTTGCGTCCATCGAAAACGGCCGCCTGAAAGCCACGGTGAACCACAGCGGCGTGCTTGCCTTTTTCAGGGACGGCAAGCAGATTTTAAAGGAATATAACCGGTTTTACGACGGCTCCGTCACCCGGGAAAGCCACTGCCTGAAGGTGCCCAGCCGGGAATGGCTGCCCTACACCGCCGGGGACTATAAGCTGACCGTGCGCTTTGAAAGCACCGACGGGGAAAAAATCTTCGGCATGGGCCAGTATCAGCAGCCCTACCTGGATATGAAGGGCTGCGTGCTGGAGCTGGCCCAGCGCAATTCCCAGGTATCGGTGCCCTTCATGGTTTCCAGCTTGGGCTACGGCTTTTTGTGGAACAATCCCGCCGTGGGCAAAGTGTCCTTCGGCAAGAACCTGACCGAATGGGTGGCCGGGGCCTGCAAGGAAATGGACTACTGGATCACCGCCGAGGACAAGCCCAGGGAGCTTTTGTACCAGTACACCGCCGTCACGGGCCGCGCCCCCATGATGCGGGAGGACTGCATGGGCCTGTGGCAGTGCAAGCTGCGCTACCGCACCCAGGAAGAAGTTTTGTCCGTGGCCCGGGAATACCACCGGCGGAACATACCCATCGACGTTATCGTGATCGACTTCTTCCACTGGACGGTGCAGGGCGACTGGAAATTCGACGGGAAATACTGGCCCGACCCCAAGGCCATGGTGGACGAATTGCACAGCATGGGCATCAAAGTGATGGTGTCCGTGTGGCCCAGCGTGGACCGGCGCAGCGAAAACTTCAATGAAATGATGGAACGGGGCCTGCTCATGCGCACCGAGCGCGGCGCGGCGCAGACCTATGATTTCCAGGGCGACTGCGTGCAGATCGACCCCACCAACCCGGAAACCCGGGCCTACGTGTGGGACAAGTGCAAGCGCCATTATTACGATTACGGCATTGATTTCTTCTGGCTGGACAATTCCGAGCCGGACCTGACCAAGTACGATTTCGACAACTTCCGCTATTATCTGGGCCCGGCCCTGGAATGCAGCAACATCTATCCCCAGTATTACAGCCGCGCCTACTTTGAGCCCATGAGCCGGACCGACAAGCAGCCCGTGAACCTGCTGCGCTCCGGCTGGGCGGGCAGCCAGAAGTACGGCAACGTGCTTTGGAGCGGCGACGTGCCCTCCTCCTGGGAAGCGCTGCGGGATCAGGTGGCGGCGGGCCTTTCCATTGGCATGGCGGGCATTCCCTGGTGGAATACCGACATCGGCGGCTTCATGGAAGGCAACGTGAACGACCCGGATTTCCGGCAGCTGCTGGTGCGGTGGTACGAATGGGCGGTGTTCACCCCCGTCATGCGCCTGCACGGCGACCGGGAGCCCTTCACCATCCCGCCCCTGGATAACCGGGAACGGGGCGGCGGCTACCTGCACACCGGACAGCCCACCGAAATGTGGGCCCTGGGGGACGAAATTTTCACCATCATGAAGGCGGGCTACGACCTGCGCAAATCCTTGAAGCCGTATTTAAAGCGCATCTATCAGGAAGCCCACGAAAACGGCTCCCCCCTCATGCGCCCCATGTTCTATGAATTCCCCGAGGACGCCGCCTGCTGGGATCTGGCCGATCAGTACATGTTCGGCCCGGACTACCTGGTGGCCCCCATCCTGAAACCCGATACCCTGGAACGCGCCGTGTACCTTCCCGCCGGACAGTGGGAGGAAATCCACACGGGCGAAATCTTCCCCGGCGGACGCACCGTCAAGGCAGCCGCGCCGCTGGCATACATCCCCGTGTTCAAGCGTAAGGCGTAATGACCGTACCCATATGATTTTCACATAAATCATCAATTGGAAGTTGTAGGAGAGGAGTACAGAGTTCAGAGTACAGAGTACAGATGATATAGTCAGCAAAGCTTGGTGTCCAAAGTATCCGACAAAATAAATCTGTACTCTGAACTCTGTACTCTGAACTCTCACCTCGGCAAATCCTTGAACTGATGAAAGGAGCCTTTAAAATGTTGACATTGAATGAACAGGGCCTGGCTACCCGCTACGAATGGGAAGCCAAGGGCTACACCCTGCCGAAATTCGACCGGGTGAAGATGATCGAAGAAACCAAAAAAGCGCCCCAGTGGGTGCACTTCGGCGCGGGCAACATCTTCCGGGCTTTCCAGTGCGCCGCCGCCCAGAAAATGCTGAACGACGGCAAAATGAGCACCGGCATCGTGGCCGTGGAGGGCTTTGACTACGAAATCGTGGAAAAGGGCTATCGGCCCAACGACAATTATTCCCTGTTCGTCACATTGAAAGCCGACGGCAGCGTGGAAAAGACCGTCATCGGCAGCATCGCGGAATCCTGCATCCTGGACAGCGAAAACGAAGCGGAATACAGCCACCTGAAAGACATTTTCACCAATCCCTCTTTGCAGCTCGTCACCTTCACCATCACCGAAAAGGGCTACAGCCTGGTGAACGCCCAGGGCGACACCCTGCCCGCCGTGGCGGCGGACTTCGCCGCGGGCCCGGCCAAGCCCCAGAGCTACATCGGCAAGGTGGCCTCCCTGCTTTATGCCCGCTATCAGGCGGGCGGCGCGCCCATCGCCATGGTGAGCACCGACAACTGCTCCCATAACGGCGAAAAGCTCTTCGCCGCCATGAACGCCTTCGCCCGGAAGTGGGGCGACCCGGGCTTTATCGCCTATGTGAACGATCCGGCAAAAGTGTCCTTCCCCTGGAGCATGATCGATAAGATCACCCCCCGGCCCGACGCCTCCGTGGAGGATATGCTCAAGGCCGACGGTTTGCAGGGCCTGGAACCCGTCGTCACCAGCAAAAAGACCTATATCGCGCCCTTCGTGAACGCGGAGGAAAGCGAATACCTGGTCATTGAGGACGATTTCCCCAATGGACGCCCCGCCCTGGAGCACGCGGGCTTCATCTTCACCGATCGGGATACGGTCAACAAGGTGGAGCGCATGAAGGTGTGCACCTGCTTAAACCCCCTGCATACCTCCCTGGCCGTGTACGGCTGCCTGCTGGGCTACACCCGCATCTGGCAGGAAATGAAGGACGAGGATTTGGTGAAGCTCATCCAGCGGGTGGGCTACGTGGAGGGCCTGCCCGTCGTTACCGATCCCGGCGTCATCAATCCCAAGGATTTCATCGACACCGTGGTGAACGTGCGCTTGCCCAACCCCTTCATGCCCGACGCGCCTCAGCGCATCGCCACCGATACCAGCCAAAAGCTGGCCATCCGCTTCGGCGAAACCATCAAGGCGTATTTGGCCTCCGATACCCTGAACGTTCATGATTTGAAAGCCATTCCCCTGGTGCTGGCGGGCTGGCTGCGCTACCTCATGGCCATTGACGACAACGGCCAGCCCTTCGAGCTGAGCGCCGATCCCCTGCTGGACGACGTGCGGCCCTATGTGACCGACCTGCGCCTGGGCGAACCCCTGCCCGCCGCCGCCCTGAAAACCAAGCTGGAAGGCCTGCTCCGCAACGCCGCCATTTTCGGCGTGGATCTTATCGACGCGGGCCTGGCCGATCTGGTCTGCGAAAACTTCTCCAAGCTGCTCACCGGCCCCGGCGCTGTGCGCGCCGCGTTAAAGGCGCTGTAATTTCTGGGGCCTCCGCGGCCCCAGACCCCGCGCCAAAGGCCTTCGGCCTCTGGACTCCAATAGGCGATTTCACTACGCTGGAAAAATCAAGCAACTTCCGCCTGTTGCGGGAGATACGAAAGTTTGATCGCTTCTGGCCCAAGAAAGCCGAAAAAATTACCCGGAGGGAAAGCGAGCTTTCCTCCCGGGTATTTTTTTGGCTTTCACCGGATGCAAGCATCCGGGAAGACGGCTTTCAGCCGTCGGGCCAGAAGCACAACGGCATCAAGAGAGGCCGTTCGCTCCAAGCAGCGGCGGATAATTGCTTTTTCGCCGCATCACGCACTATCCGCAGGTGAGGGTCCAGGGGCATCATGCCCCTGGCGCAGGTCTGGGCGCGCGGAGCGCCCAGCGTTCCCCCTGCCTCGTCTTACATCACAACCGTGATCTGGTCGCCGTCGCGGAGCATATCGTCGGTGAGCACCGGAGCGGTGACGGCCTGGCCGTTGACCAGCAGCTTCTGCACGCCGCTTTCGTGGTGGGCGGCGTTATCCACGGTGATATGGAGGCGTTTGCCGCGGAAGGTCTTTTCCATGGTGAAGCCGTTCCATTCGGCGGGGATGGCGGGGCAGATGCGCAGGCCGTCGGGAGTGGGGCGCAGGCCCAGGATGCCTTCCACCATGCCCACCATGACGGTGGAGGCGGTGCCGGTGAGCCAGTGAACGTGAGCGCGGCCCGGCTGGGGCGTTTCGTGGCCCTCGATGAACTGGGAGTGCACGTAGGGCTCCACTTCGCGGATCTCGGCCCGGTCGTTGTAGGCGGCGGGACAGGATTCCTTGAAGTACTGGAAGGCGCGGCCGCCGTGGCCCAGGAGCGCCTCGGCCAGGATGGCCCAGCCCTGGGCCTGGCAGAAGATGCCGCCGTTTTCCTTGGTGGTGGGGTTAAAGAGCAGCATGGCCGCGCCGTCGAAGGCGTGCTGCTTGTAGCAGGGGGTCATGAGCTCGATGCCGTTGGGGGTGTTGAGCTGCCGATACACGGTTTCCATGCTCTTTTCGGCCTGTTCCTTGGTGGCGCCGCCGGAAATGACGCACCAGGACTGGGGATTGAGCCACATAGCGGCTTCGGGATCATGCTTGCTGCCGATGACGGCGCCGTCCTGGGTGTAGCCCCGGCGGAAACGGTCGTCCTCCCAGAAATATTCGTTGATGAGCTTTAATTGCTTTTCGGCGGTTTCCTTCAGCCACGCGCTGTATTCCTTGTTTTCGGCGGTGTCGGGCAGCAGCTCGTCCAGCTGCCGCAGGGCCAGATAGAACTGGAAGGCCACGAAGCTGCTTTCGCCCTGAGCGCCCAGCTTCAGGCAGTCGTTCCAGTCGGCGTGCAGACCGGCGGGCATGCCGTGAGCCCCCAAATGATGCATGGTAAAGTCGATGGCCCGCTTCAAATGCTCGATCACGGTGCCCTCGTCGTAATCCGCGAAGGGGATCACTTCATTCAGGAAATCCTTGTCGCCGGTTTCGGCAATGTACTTGTACACGGTGGGGAACAGCCACATGGCGTCGTCGGCGCGGTAGGCGGGGTGGCCGGTTTCCCGCACGTAGCTGTCCTGCTCCGGGGTGTCCTCATGGCCGGGATTGTGGGAATACTTGACCAGGGGCAGGCCCGCGCCGTGGTGCACCTGGGCGGAGAGCATGAAGCGGATGCGGTCCTTGGCCATGGGCGGGTCCAGATGGATGATGCCCTGGATATCCTGCACGGTATCGCGGTAGCCGTAGCCGTTGCGTTCGCCGCAGTAGATCAGGCTGGCGGCGCGGCTCCACACGAAGGTGGTGAAGCACTGGAAAGCGTTCCAGGTGTTCACCATGGTGTTCAGGTTGTCGTCCGGGGTGTGGATGTTCAGGTTGTTCAGCTTGCCGTGCCAGTAATCGATCAGGGTGCGCCATTCCGCGTCCACGGTGTAGGCGGTGTCCCGGTAGCGGCGAAGGAGGGCCTTGGCTTCCTGTTCGCCCTTCTGGCCCAGGAGGAACGCCACGGTTTTGGTTTCGCCGGGCTGCAATTCGATCACGGTATGCAGCGCGCCGCAGGGGTTGCCGTTGAAGTTCAGGCTGTCGTCCAGCTTGCCGTCGGTCACGCCCTGGGGCGCGTTGAAGCGGTGCACGCCCAGGAACCGGTCGCGGCGGCCGGTGTAGCTGACCACGTCCGCGCCCGCCAGGCCGAAGAAGCGCTCCCGGCCGTTTTCGCCGTTTTCGTTTACATTGCAGAACTGGTTGATGCGCTGCAGAATATGGTTTTCGTGGAACTCGGTCACGGTGATGAATTGGGTGTACTGCATGTTCACCAGATCCTGAGTATAGAAGCTGTCGGTGGTGAATTCGCAGTAGCCGAACACGCCGATCTTCCGGGGCGCGTCGCCGGTGTTGGTCACGGAAAGCCGCCAAACCTCGTGGGTGGCGTCCAGGGGCACGTAGTACAGGGCCTTGGTTTCGATGCCGTCGTAGGCGGATTCGATCTGGGTGTAGCTGGTGCCGTGGCGGGTGACGGTTTCATATGCTTCCAGGGGTTTTTCCACGGGCCGCCAGGAGGCGGACCAGAAATCGCCGGTTTCTTCGTCCCGAAGGTAGATATAGCGGCCCGGCTCGTCAAACTGGTTGAACATATAGCGCAGGATGCGGCCCGCCGCGCCGGACTTGACGAAGCTGTAACCGCCGGCATTTTGGGTGACGATGGCGCCGTATTCCGGCGAGCCCAGATAGTTGGCCCAGGGCATGGGCGTGCGGGGGTCGGTGATCACATATTCCCGGCGGGCGTTGTCGAAATAACCGTACTGCATGGAAAAACTCCTCCTGTCCTTTGTTTCCGAAAGTTACCCAATTTCCTATTCGGCGCGAAAGCGTTTTGTCCTGTCTGCGAAAAAAAGAAAATAAAAAAGAGTTGAGCGCGGAACTCAACCCTTTGCTTTCAGCCCTGTTCGTGGATGATCATTTTCTGCGCGTACATATTCCGATCCGCTTCTTCCAGCAGATTTTGCACGGTGGTTTTGCTGATGTCGTCGGTATAGGCGCAGCCCATGGAAATGCTCACGTTTTCCTGCTCTTCTTTTTTCTCGAATTTGCGTATCATTTCGTCGATATCGTTCCGGGTGCAGTCCGTCACGATGGCGGCGAACTCATCCCCGCCGTAGCGGAAGCAGTTTTCCCCAAAGCAGGCGGCAATGCAGTCCGCCGCGTGACGGAGCAGCTCGTCGCCCGCCAAATGGCCCTCGGTATCGTTGGTGCGCTTTAAATAATTCACGTCGAACAGCGCCACGGCCATGGAGCAGCCGCTGCCCTGGGATTCCACCACACACTGCTCGAACCGGTAGCGGTTGGGCAGGTTGGTCAGGGCGTCGGTTTCGGCGGCGGAACGCAGGATCTGGTCCAGGTCGTTCCGGCGCTTGAGCACGCCGTTGTACGCCCGGGCCACCAGCCGCACTTCCCGAAAGCCCCGCTTTTCGTCCAGGGGTTCATCCTGGGGAATCAGCTTTTCAAACCGCCCCAGAGGCCGCGTGACCTTGAGATACAGGGTGATAAAGGCGCAGATCAGGATTACCACCACGGACATGGTGGACACCCACATCATGGCCCGCAGCACGCCCACATGCTGGGCCGTCCGGGCGGATTCCTGGGCGGCCTGCTGCTGGATCATGGCCACGCAGGCGCCGGACATTTGAGAAACGTTCTGCTTGCTTAGCCCGTACTCCGTCCCCAGCACCAGCCCCCGGGCGGCGGAGAGCTTCTGCATGTCCTTCATGGCCATTTCCTCCGCCGTCAGCTCCGGCAGGGGAATAGCCGTCAGGGGCGGGATGTGCGGGATGGGGTAAACGTCGTTGACCAGGGCGATGGCGTGCAGCTGGGATTCCATCATGAAGTTGGCGCTGTCCGCCGCCTGGGCAAGCAGGGCTTTCGCTTCCTCGCTCACGTCGTATTCCTGGAACCGGGCCATGACCTGGTCGCCCCGCCGGTCTACCGCAAGCTCCTGGGCGTAGGCCATCAGGGGCCCCACGTTCACTTCCCCGGTTTCCGCGAGGGGCATCAGCACAAAGCTGCTGGCCGTTTCCGACAGCAGGCTGGAGCCGCCGATCAGGGAGGAAGCGTCCTGGGTGTATGTGCCGGCGTTGCGCATGATGCTGGACAGGCGGTTGCTTTCTTTGCTGATGGAAAAGAACAGGCCGATGATCGCCACGTGCAGCACCGCCAGCACGATCACCAGCGGCAGCACCAGCGCATGGACGGAGATGCCCTTTCCGCTTTCGCTGTTTTTCTTTATTTTCAAAGTCTCAACCTTCCTTCGCGCCAATTTCCGGCAGAGAATCGTTTTCAAAGTAATCTTCCAGCCTTTCCGGCGGGATCGGGCGGGAATACCGGTAGCCCTGGAGGTAGGAGGCGTACATGCCGCTGCACATCCTTTCGTCCGATTCGCTTTCCACGCCCTCGTACAGCACGGAATACTGCAATTCGGAGAACATGCCCGCCAGACGCTCCACTAATTTTTCGCTGCGTTCGCTGCTTCCGCTGGCCTGCACCAGGGACCGGTCGAACTTGATGATATCGAAGGGCAGGGCCATGATGCGCTCCATATTGGAATAGCCCGTGCCGAAATCGTCCAAATAGATTTTGATGCCCTGCTCCCGCAGCTCGGAAATCTTGTTTTTCATCAGGAGGAAATCGTCGTAGCTGCGGGACTCGGTCAGCTCGATGGCGATCATATCCTCCGGCACGCCGCAGCCGCTGATGATCTTGATAATATCCTGGCAGAAGCGGTCGTCCTTCAATTCCAGGGCCGATACGTTCACCGACACCCGGGCGAAGCGGCAGCCTGCAGCCAGCAGTTTTTTGACGGTCAGGCAGGTTTTGTGCAGGATGATTTCCGTCAGGGTGTGGATGAACCCGTTTTCTTCCGCCAGGGGAATGAAATGATCCGGGTATTCGATGCTTCCGTCGGGCATGCGCAGGCGCATGAGGGCTTCGGCGGAATCGTATTTGCGGGTTTTGATGTTCAGCACCGGCTGGAACAGCACCAGGATCCGGGGATCGTCCAAATCGTGGCCGGCGTGGATGCTTTCCAGCTCCTTCACCAGAACCTCGTACTGGTTGAAGCGTTCCACGTCCTTGGATGTCACCCGGTACACGCTGTTTTCCGCCATGCGGCGGTGCACGTGGCGCACCAGGCTGACGTATTCGTTTTTCCGGCTGATGTCCTCCAACGATTCCCCGAACACGATTTTGTAATCGAACTGGAATTTTTTGTATTCCGGTTCAAAAGCCTGCAAAATGCGGAGGATGCGGTCTTCGTAATCCGGATTGCGGCTCACGGGAATCAAAAGCATTTCATGGCCGTTATCCACCTGAAACAGTACCGCGTCCCTGAAAAAGTCGCTGCTGAAGCGCCGGATCGTGGCCTGCATGTCTTCGGGAAAGGCTTTCCCTTCCTCGTTGAACTGGTGCAGATACAGGCTCATGAACAGGAAATCCTTAAACATGGCGATCACGGGATACAGGAAGGTGACCAGCGTGTAGGAATTCTGATGGCTGAGCTGCTGCAGAAAAAGCATCAGAAAGGAAACCGCTATGGAACTGTAAAAGCCCAGCATCACCCGGCGGAACACACGGTTCCGCACCTGGAACAGCAAAATAATACACAGCGCCAAATAGCCCAGGTACCCGTACAGGAAAACGTTCCGGCCCCGATAAGCCACCGTGCCGTCCGCGCCAACGAACAGCCCGTCGCCCCGGCAGACGAAGAACACCTCCGCCGCCGTGGCTGCAGCCAGCAGCGCCAGGGCCGCCGCGATATAAAGGAACATTTTCGGCCTTCCCACCCGGGTGACGGCGATGATATACATCACATAATGGAAGAAAATCAGGTACAGCAGCCCGTGGAACGCGCACCGAAGCCCGTTGGCCAGCGCCATATTCCTCCCGCTGACCGCCACGGTGTAGGTGATCACGTTGGTGATGGCCGCCGCCGCGATCAGCACGAGCAGGGAAATGAACACGCGGAAGCTGCGGGTTTTTTGGGTGTAGGAAAAATAAATCAGACAGGCCATCACCGCACAAATGGACACAGCCGTCAGATCCCCGATGGGGGAATAGTCGGCGAACCTGATTTGAGGGGTCATAAAGAAAGTCACCTCATCGTCAAAGCGTTGAACGGTTCCTGATACTGGAAAGGACAGGGGAATTTCCAGGCGAAAACCCCATGCCGGGACGCATAGTACGGATCATGCCTGCCAATACAGGCCTATACCGATGGTCATTTTACAGTATAACATATTTTTTCTCATTTTTCCATCATTTCTTGAGCAACTTTCATGAATTTCTGATAAAAATTAAGCCCCATTGATTGCCTTGCAGGAATCATTTGGCAGGGAAAGAAGCAAACAGCCTTGACCGCCTCCCTTTCCATCTGGTATAATGTGTGCGCAGACA
>CACWWM010000044.1 GCA_902764565.1 uncultured Eubacteriales bacterium | reverse complement strand
TGCGCCTGCGCTTCCTGTGCCTGCGCCTGTGCCTGTGCCTGCGCGGGCGGCGGACGGGCCGGCTGTTCAAAAAAGGATTTCTATCCAGGGCCCAAAGCAAATGCTCCCGCCCACACCGACGATGTGTTCCCGATGCTGTTTCAAGCCCTGGAAAACACGAAAGCATCTAATTCAAAATTTCACTGAAGCATCGTAGAGTGAGAGCGTATTTGGAGCAACAGAACGGCAAGCGCCTGATGATCATTGGCTTGCAGATAACCTTACTTGTGAAAGCAATCCATCACTGCGATGATCTTTCCATCTACACCCTTTTCTTGAACTTCGATGGCCTGCTTTATATCTGAGAATTTAAAGGAGGCTCCTATAAAAGGTGTAATGTTGTGCTTGTCGATAAAAGCAAAAATCTTGTCTATGATTGCCTGAGCGGGATAGTTCGAGAAAAAACCGTGAGATAACATTCTGGGCGCCATCGCCCCTTCAATAATGGGGGCAGCGTATACCGCCGTTATATCAAACCATCAGCAAAGGGGGCTGTGCCGTTCGGGCATTTTCTCAATGCCAGAACAGTACAGCCCCCTTGCGTTGAATGAACGTTTGGTCAGGAAAACAGGCATTCTCCCGGATGATTATTTGCCGTAAGCCGTGTCATAGGTCTTCTGGTAAATGTCGATGTACTGCTGCAGACCCATGCTGTCCAGCTTCTTGAGGTAGTCCTCCCATTCGTCTTCCACGCCGCCATACGCAAGCCACTTGGCGCGCATCTTTTCGTTGTAATCGATGATGTCCGCGCCGATATCGGCGATGATATCGTTATCCTCCGCGCTGAACAGCAGGGTGGGATAATACATCGTGGTGGCCACGGGCAGGTACAGTTCGTGGTTGATCTTGTCCTTGGCCTTGGCGCTGTCAGGCATAAGCTCCATCCCATTCGCCGAAGAAAATCTATAAAATTACAAAAAATGTATTGACAAGGCAATGGGGCGGTGTTATAATTTCATCGAAAATTAAAACGTTTTAATTTTTTAATTAGCAAAATGTTTGTAACGTTTTGATGGAGGGATTGAAATGCATGTTGCCGCCCTTGGGCAGAACAGCCCCCTGAACCGGCGGTCTGTTACCAGACATTGGAGCATCTGTCTTGCGGCGGCGATTTCCGCCATCCTGCTGCTGATGCTGCTGCCCGTGTTCTCCTGGATCCGCTTGAACCAGACGGACGCCCTGTTCGATATCATGAAGCTGAAGTCCTCCGCTGTGAAAAAGCTGGACAGTCAGTACTCCATCTTCACCTTCCTTTCCTTCGTGCAGGAAAGCAAGCAGGGCCTCCTGGGGCTTTGGTCCTTTGTCTTGCTGCTGATCGCCGCTGCCGCCGCCGTCTTTCATCTCTGGGGCTGCGTGCTGTTCCTGCTGCGGAACAAGCTGGCGGAGAAAAAAGGGCTGCTGGCTATGTACAGCCGTTTCCAATGCGGCATGGTGTTTTCCTTTCTTTTAGCGGCGGGCACTTTGGGGCTGATCCTCTTTGCCAACAAAAACTACGGCCTCACCGGGTTCCTGCCCGGCATCCCGGTCTATGTTTCCCTGGGGTTCAGCGTCGTCGGCTATCTGGCCAGCAAGCGGATGGAAAAGGCTGAACGGATCATTCGCCGTGATCATGGGTTCATCGAAGAGGTACGGCGCAACTGGATCCTGTTTCTCTTCCTGATCCCCTGCTTCGTTTTCTTCCTGATCAACAACTACCTGCCCATGGTGGGGATCTACTTCGCCTTCACCCAGTTCAACTTCCGGGATTCACTGTTCGCCAGCCCCTATGTGGGATTCAAGAATTTCGAGTTTCTGCTGCGTTCCGAGATCCTGCACCTGACCACCAACACCATCCTGTATAATCTGGTGTTCATCGTGGTGGGCAACGTGCTGCAGATCTTCTTCGCCATCCTGATCAGCCAGGTGGCCAACAGACATCTGAAAAAGACGTCGCAGACCATGATCTTCATGCCCTACTTCGTCTCCTACGTCATCCTGCGGGTGCTGGTATTCAACATGTTTGAATACGACGTTGGCCTGATCAACAATTTCCTCGCCTCCATCGGCAGGGGAAAACTCGATTTCTACAACACCCCCGCCTATTGGCCCTGGATCATCACGATTTTCTACCTGTGGAAGAACCTCGGCTATGGCATGGTGGTGTATCTGGCCACAATCACGGGTATTTCTTCCGATTATTATGAGGCGGCGCAGATTGACGGCGCCAGCATCTACCAGCAGATCCGGTATATCACCGTGCCGCTGCTGAAGCCCACCTTCATTATTCTGCTGCTCTATGCCCTGGGCGGCATTATGAAAGGCCAGTTTGAATTGTTCTACCAGCTGGTAGGCAAACGGCACGCTGTTCAGCACCACCGATATCTTTGATACCTATGTATACCGCATCACCACCACCCAGCCGCTTTCGATGGGCCTGGGCACAGCGGCCGGCCTGTTCCAATCGCTGTTTGGGTTCATCGTGATCCTGCTGACCAATTTCTTCATCAAGCGGAAGAACCCCGAGTACGCCCTGTTTTGAGAGGAGATGAACAGCATGAAGATCAAGGATCATTCCTCACGCGGCTTCAACGCCATGAAGGGCGTGCTGCTGACGATACTCTCTCTCCTGTGCGTGCTCCCCTTCGTCGTCATCGTTTCCGGTTCCTTTACCAGCAATATCGAGATCATCACCAACGGCTTCAGCCTGCTGCCGCGGGGATTCACGGTCGAGGCCTACAAAACCATCTTCAAGACCCCCGAGGATATCCTTCAGGCCTACAAGATGAACTTCTACTACACCGGCATCGGCACGGCCCTGGGCCTGGTCATCATCACCCTGACGGCTTATGTGATCTCCCGCAAGGAATTCAAATACCGCAATACCGTTTCCTTCCTGATTTACTTTACCACCATCTTCGGCGGCGGGATGATTCCCTGGTACCTGATGTATGCCAACGTGCTTAATCTTCGGGGCACCACGCTGGCCATCTGGTTTCCCGCGCTGGTCACCCCTTTCCTGGTGATCCTGATGCGCACCTTCATCGTAGGCGCGGTACCCGATGCGGTGGTGGAATCCGCCAAGATCGACGGCGCGGGCCACTGGCGCATCTTCTGGCAGATCGTGCTGCCGGTGCTGGGCCCCGGTTTGGCCACAGTGGGCCTGTTCCAGGCGCTGGGCTACTGGAACGACTGGTACCGCTCCTCCATGTTCTCCACCAGTTCCCAAACCTGGTCGCTGCAATTCTACCTGTACGACCTGGTCAATTCCACCCAGGCCATGCGGCAGATGGCCCAATATGCAAACGTAAACACCTCCGATTTGCCTACCCAGTCGGTGAAGCTGGCCATGTCCGTGGTGGCTACCGGCCCGATCCTGATCCTGTATCCCTTCGTGCAGCGCTATTTCGTCAGCGGCATTACCGTTGGCGCGGTAAAAGGCTGATTCCGGTCTGAAGGCGGCGGGAAATGCCGCCTCAATATACAGACAATGATAAAGGAGGACGTAACCATGAAAAAACTGCTGAGCTTCGCGCTTGCCCTGGTTCTGTGCCTGTCGGCCGCATCCTGGGCTTTCGCGGCGGACGACATGAGCGAGGAAGCCAACCTGGTCTTCTACGTGATGGGCGACGCGCCCAAGGATGAAGCGGTGGTGGAAGAAGCCATCAACGCCGTGCTGAAGGAAAAATTCAACGCCACCATCGACTTCCAGTTTTCCACCTGGACAGACTTCAACCAGAAATACAACAACACCCTGATCTCCGCCGGCGCGGATCTGATCTATGTGGCCAACTGGGAGAACTACGGCCTGAACGCCACCAGCGGCGCGTTCCTCGAGCTGGATGAGCTGCTGGACACCTACGGCGCGGAGCTGAAGGAGCTGTGCGGCGAGGGCAATCTGAACATGTGCCGCGTGAATGGCGATCTGTACTGCATCCCCGCCCTGTGGCCGGAATACGTGTCCCTGGGCATCAAATACCGCGAGGATCTGCGCGCTAAGTATGACCTGCCTTATCCCACCACCCTGGAGAACATCGAAGCCTATCTGAATGGCATCAAGGCCGCCGATCCCAGCCAGGGCCTGCTGCGCCCCACCAACACCGAATCCGCCTCCAGCCTGATCATCGGCTTTGACACCGCCTATCTGCTGGCCGATAAATACGCCTGGGTGGCCCCCTTCGGTATGCCCTACGGCCTGGCCGCCGATTACGATACCCCTGCCGACGTGTATGACTACTGGTTCTCCGATGACTTTGCGGAGGACTGCAAGCTGTTCAAATCCTGGGCCGACCAGGGCTTCTGGTCCAAGAGCGCGCTGAGCGACACCAACGACAACGAAGCTTATGACAACGGCCTGGCCGTGGCCGAAGTAGCCGGCATGAACCCCAACAAACAGATCAGCTCCGCCAACAGCTTTGCCAAAGATCATCCCGATTGGGAGAGCGCCTATATCGCCTACGGCGAAAACACCGGCGTGATCTATCCGGGCCATGCCACCCAGAACGGCACTGCCATCCTGCGCTCCTCCAAGTATCCTGAACGCTGCATGATGATCCTGAATTACATCATGACCGACGAAGCCATGAACTGCCTGGTGCAGTACGGCATCGAAGGCAAGCACTATGAGCTGGATGCGGACGGCTTCTATCACAATCTGGATGATTCCTTCGCCTATGAGGGCTTCAATACCTGGAACCTGCGCGTGAATGAATTCAAGCTCAAGCAGCCCACCGATGTGGCGCTGCAGGCCATGTTTGATAAGTATGCCGAGCTGGGCGCCCAGACGAAGTGGCCCAATATCAACATTTGGGACGGCTTCACCGAGGATTACACCGATTACAGCGCCGAGCGCGCCGCCGTGGCCAACGTAATGCGCCAGTACCTGGCTCCCCTGCAGGCCGGTCTGGTCAGCGACGTGGATGCCGCCGTGGAGGAATTCCGCGCCAAAGTGACCGACGCCGGGCTGGAAGCCTGCCGCGAGGGCTTCCAGGAGCAGTGGGCCGACTATTGCGAAGAGTACAACTATCAGTAATCCCTTTGGGATGGTTTTCTGGGCCGGAGGGCGATCATCCCTCCGGCCCCTTCTGAAATCCCAGCCGAAACTTGCGTGATTTCAACGAATATGGTATGCTGTTTTTTGTGAATCGATTCAATGATCCTTACTAAGGGGAAAGCAATGAAAAAAGCGATTGGGCGCGGCCGGGTTTCCGGCTTTCTGCATGCCGCCGGGCGGGAACTGCGCAACGGCCGGGAAGAAAGGGTGCTGCTGCTGGGCTGGGGCCTTGGCAACTGGCTGCTGTGCGAGGGCTATATGTGGGGGTTTGATCAATATCCTCAGTTCGACCGTCCCAGCCGCATGGAGCAGACGATCCGCACGCTGACAGGAGAAAAATACGCGGAACGCTTCTGGCGAAGCTTCCGGGATCAATACATCACCGAAGCCGATCTGGCGCTGATGGCGGAGATGGGCTGCAATTCCCTGCGCATTCCCATCGCCGCCCGCCTCTTCCTGGAGGACGGCCCCAGGCTCCAGTTCCGCAAGGAGGGCTTCCATCTGCTGGATCGGCTGCTGAAGGGCTGCGAAAAATACGGGCTGTATGCCTTTATCGATCTGCACGCCGCCCCCGGCGGACAGACCGGCGCCAACATCGACGACTCCATGGACGACCTGTGCCGGCTGTTCATCGACGACGCACAGTTTGAGCGCGGCCTGGCCCTGTGGGAGGAGATCGCCCGCCGGTATCACGACCGGTGGATCGTGGGCGGCTATGACCTGCTCAACGAACCCATCCGCCCGGTACGGTTCCCGGGCGATACAGATCTGGATGGGTATACGCCGAAGCTGCGAACCTTTTATGAGCTGGCCATCCAGCGCATCCGCCGTCACGATCAAAACCATCTGATCGCTTTGGAAGGCATCCATTGGGCAACGGATACCAGCATATTCGATCATGTGTACGATAAAAACATGGTGATCCATTTCCACCGCTACGGCTGCCCGCCGGATATCAGCGCCTTCCGTCCTTATGTGGAGGTATCGGAACGGCTGAATCTGCCCCTTTGGCTGGGCGAGACGGGAGAAAACACAGCCTCCTGGTTCTCCGCCATGATGCCGCTGGCCTTCCAGTGCGGCATCAGCGTGACCATGTGGCCCTGGAAAAAAATCGACTGTGAAAACTCCCCCTGCTCCTACGCCGCCCCCGCCGAATGGGATCTGCTGCAAGCCTATTTGCAGGGCGGCGCACAGCCTTCCTATGAAAAATCCCAGCAGATCCTGAACCGTCTCCTGCAGAACATCCGGGCGGAAAACTGCCGCGTCAACAGCGGCATCCATACCCAAGTGCTGCGCATCCCCGGGTGCGAGATCCAGGGAACCGATTTTGACGGCCTGCCGGGCCGGGAGGGCAGCTATCATTGGGAAGCGCCCCATCCGGCGGGCTGTTACCGCATCGGCACGGGAATGGATATCATCCAGCCGGCGGGCGAGGCAAAAAAGGCTTTCCCCTTTGACGGCCCCTGGCGCACTGCCCTGCTGCGGCTGCATGAAAACGAATGGGCGCAATACAGCGTATTTGACGTGACCACCAGCACCAGGCTGGAGATCGAATGCACGGCCGATATGCCTTCCCGGCTGGAGATCCGTCAAAACAGCCAGCTGCTTGGATGCTTTGATCTGAGCGGCTTCAGCGGCATCCAGCTGCTTTCCGGCATGCACTTGTACACGGCGGAACAATGCAGCCTGCGCCTGACCGTGCTGAGCGGCCGCGTCTGCGTCAAACGGCTGTTGACTCAGCCCGTTCCCTAATACCTTTGAAAGAAGGAATCTTTCTTTGAAGAAAGCGACCATCAAAGACGTGGCGCGGGAGGCCGGCGTTTCCGTGGCCACCGCCTCCAACGCCATGAACAATCCGGAGATCGTGAAGCCCCAGACCCGGGAGAACGTGCTGGAAGCAGCCAAGCGGCTGGCCTATGTGCCCAATGCCAACGGAAAACGGCTGCGCGCCAAGCAGACAAAGGCCATCGGCCTGTTCGTCAACTCCATGACCGGCGAATTCTACGGCGTGCTGGCAGATTCCATGAACAAGGTCTGCCGGGCGCATGGGTACGAACTGCACATCTGCATCGTATCGGATATCATATCCATCCAGTCCAAGCTGCTGGATCATTCCATGGACGGGGCTGTGATCTTTTGGGACGCGGTGGGCGAAGAGGACGCACGGGAGATGATCGCCAGCGAGTGCCCCCTGGTTTTCCTGGCGCTCAGGGAGCAGGGGCCCCGCGTTTCCAGCGTCCTGTTTGAATCCCGCGAGCACGGGCGGATCGCCGCAGAATACCTGTATGGTCTGGGGAAACGCAGGTTCCTGCACATCTTCGGCTTTCACGGCAACTATGATTCGGAAATGCGCTGTCAGGGCTTCCTGGAAGCCCTGGAGGCCCACGGCATCGGGCGCGCCGATGTGCCGATCCTGGAGGGCAAATTCGAGCGCATGGCCTCCTATCAGGAAATGCGGAAATATCTTCAGGAGGGCAATCCCCTGCCGGACGCTGTTTTTGCCGCCAACGACCTGAGCGCCATCGGCTGCATCGCCGCCCTGAACGAGATGGGCTACCGCGTTCCGGAGGATGTGAGCGTCATGGGCTGCGATGATATCGACTTGTGCGAATATATGAGCCCGGCGCTGACCACCATCCGCACGCACTTCCAGCGGATCGGCACTCAGGCCGCCCAGGAGATGCTGCGGCTGATCCAGGGTGAGCCGGGACGGCTGATATGGCAGGAGGGTATCCTGGTTGCGCGCAAATCCTGCGCCATATCCCAATCGCTGCATAAGGAGGAAGGAATCCCATGAAAGCTGTCATAACCGGCATACGCCAGGGGGAAAAATATACGAAGCAGTTAACGCTTACGCCCAATGACGCGGTCCGGAATAAGGAAATGCGCCTCGCGGAAGTGTTTCCGCAGGTGAAATATCAGACGATCCACGGTTTTGGCGGCGCTTTCACCGATGCGGCAGGCTATGTCTATTCCCTGATGGAAGAAAAAGACCGGACGGATTTTATCCGCACCTATTTTGATCCGCAGGAGATGGGCTATACCTGGGGCCGCACCTCCATCGACAGCTGCGATTTTTCGGCGGAGATGTATGCGGCGGACGACGATCCCGCCGATACGGGGCTGGCCCATATGGATTACACCCGGGGGGAAAAATATATGCTGCCGCTGCTTCACGACGCAGAGAAGACGGCCGGGCAGCCAATCCGGATCATGCTGACCCCCTGGAGCCCGCCCGCCTGGATGAAAACCAACGGCAGCCGGGTGCACGGCGGTTTCCTGCGGGAGGAATGCGCCGGCCTGTGGGCGGAATACATCTGCCGCTACATCGCCCATTGCGTCGATATCGGCATGGACGTGCGGCTGCTCTCCTCTCAGAATGAGCCCCACGCGGTGCAGACCTGGGACAGCTGCATCTTTACCGACGGGCAGGAACGGGATTTCATCCGCGATCATCTTGCCCCGGCGCTCAAGCGCCACGGGCTTGACCGGCGCCTGTCGCTGCTGATTTGGGATCACAACAAGGAACACCTGCTGGAGCGGGCACAGGCAGTGCTGTGCGGCCAGGATATGCTGGACGCCGTGGGCGGCTTCGCCTTCCACTGGTATTCCGGCGATCATTTTGAAAACCTGCAAATGACAGGCCGGCAATTCCCCGGCAAACGCCTGGTATTCACCGAGGGCTGTGTGGAGCATTCCGTCTGGGGCACCAACGCGGAGCTGCCGGGGGCCATCCATTACGCCCATGAATATATTGGCGATCTCAACGCCGGAGCCGATACGCTGATCGACTGGAACCTGCTGCTGGACGAAAAAGGCGGCCCCAACCATGTGGGCAATTACTGTGACGCGCCGATGATGTACGATGCCCAGAACCGTCAGCTGCGCAAAAAGCTGTCCCTGGATTATATCGGCCACTTTTCCCGGTATATCAGGCCCGGCGCGGTGCGCCTCGGCGTCAGCCGCTGCTGCGCCGATATAGAGCTCACCGCCGCCCAAAATCCGGACGGCTCCATCGCTGTGGTGATTCTCAATCCTTCCGATCAGGAACAAGATTTCAATCTTCTGCTGAACGGGTCTTTTTATTCCCTTTCCCTTCCCGCCGGCGCCATCATCACCTGCGTTTCGGACAGCCGTTTGAGATAAAACGCCCTTGGAGAAAACCTCTTTATGGGTAAAACCATTCCGGTCTGCCGCGCCTCTCTTCCGGCTGCGATGGCTGCGTAAGAAATGCGGTAATTATTTTCCGGAAACAGCTACTGCAATGCTTGGATTCCTGAACCCGTCAATACCCGTACAGATTAGCCGGTTGCTCAATTGGATGACCTCCTCCACGGGGGTCTTTTTGCTGTCTGCAACCCATTGTTTGTACAGCTCCACGATCGTGAACTGGACATAGACGATGATCATGTGCCGCTGCCATTCGGGAATGTTGTTGAACCAGGCGCTTTTGTGCCAGGTAGCCTCGTTCACCCGATTGATCATTGTATTGCGGATGGAAACATAACTTGCAGCGCAGGTGATTTTCTCATAGACCTCTCCCCTGCCGACGGAATAGCGGAAAAAGGCTTCGTTGACCTTGTCCAGTTCCTCCGGCAGGCGGTAATGGGAGATCTGCTCGATGTATTCAGAGGAGATCTCCGTTTGCAGCTCCAGCAGCAGGTCGTCCATGGTCGGATAATACCGGTAGAAGGTCTTTTTGTTGATCTTCGCCCGTTCGCACAATTCCTTCACCGTCATCTCATGATAGTCCATCTCACAGATCATCTGCTCAAAAACGGAACGGATGGCTTCGATGGTCTTCTGCACTCGCAGATCCTCGGTTCCAGTCAGCCTCATAGGTTTCCTCCAAATTTTATGCAACCTTTTTTCCAAAAGAGTGGCATAAGTGTTCTCAT